>DATEAM010000165.1:0-4584 GCA_035288385.1 Thermodesulfobacteriota bacterium | reverse complement strand
GGAGATAGGATACTCTTCGGCCTTCTCCGGGGAGAAGACATATAACGGGGTCGCCATCATAAGCAAGAGGCCGCTAAAGAACGTAAAGAAGGGTTTCGACGACCGGGGCTCAGAGGCCTCCCGCCTCATATCCGCCGTTATAGGGACGGTACCCGTGGTAAACACCTACGTGCCCCAGGGTTTTCATCCCGGCTCGGATAGGTTCAGGGCAAAGCTCGACTGGCTCGACAGGCTCTACGACTACTTCAACGCCAACTTCAGCCCCGAGGAGCCGCTCCTGTGGCTCGGGGACTTCAACGTGGCGCCCGAGCCCATTGACGTCTACGACCCCGCACACCTCCTCGGCTCCGTGGGCTTCCATCCCGACGAGCACGCGCATCTTAAGAGGATAAAGGAATGGGGATTCGTGGACGTATTCAGGCTCAACGTAAAGGAGCCGGGGCAATATACCTTCTGGGACTACAGGGTAAGGAACGCGGTAGACAAAAAACTCGGCTGGAGGGTAGACCACATATGGGCCACAAGACCCCTCGCGAAAAGATCCACCCGTGCGTGGATAGACATGGAGCCGAGGCTCGGTGAAAGACCCTCGGACCACACATTCATAGTCGCAGAGTTCAAACCCCGATGAAAACCGACGCCTTCAGCACCCGTGCCCTCGAGTACGACTCATGGTATGACGGCGAGGAGGGAAGGCCCCTTTACACGAGCGAGCTCGAGTGCCTGAGCCCCCTGGTGTCACACACGCCCGTTCTCGAAGTCGGCGTTGGCACGGGGAGGTTCGCCATGCGTTTTCCCGGCTCCTACGGGATTGACCCGGCCTTCGAGGCCCTTGAGATGGCGAAGAAAAGGGGTGTTAGGTCCGTACAGGGCCTCGGCGAGAGGCTCCCCTTCAAGGACGGGGTCTTCGGCACCGTGCTTATAGTCCTTACCCTGTGCTTCGTCAAAGACCCCCTGGAGGTATTGAAGGAGGCGGAGAGGGTCATTCGCAGGGATGGCGAAGTCATAATCTGCTTTATCCCGGTGGACTCCCCATGGGGGAGGCTCTACGGGGAGAAGAAAAAAAAGGGGAGCCCTTTTTACAGGGGCGCGAGGTTTTATACCTTCGAGGAGGTGGGGGCCTTTGTCAGGAGGGCGGGGCTCGATGTCACGAGGACGAGGAGCACGCTCCTTCAAGGGCCCGCGGACTCGAGAAGGATTGAGAAGCCCTTTGAAGGCCCTGTCAAGGGCGCAGGGTTCGTATGCGTTAAGGCCGCGAAGGCATGATGCCGATAAGTGTGGGACCATAGTTCTTTCCCGTCTCCGGGTCAAGGGGTTAAGGCGCGACACCGTCTCCATGGGCCGCAAAACCCTCTAATCCTCTTTTAATCCCCTTCGGGTAAAATCGTGTTAATGGAAGAGGCCGATTGCTTTTCAATGCCTCAGGGTGCAACGGAGTTGACAAGGGTGGACGGCGTTAAAACGATCTCGCGCATATCCATGAACGCGGCCGTTTCAAAGACCAGCGCCTTAAACGAGAGGATAAAAAGATGAGGAAAGGTTTAGAGTCGATGATGTACATCGGAGTGACGTTTAATATCTTATTCTTCACCGTGCTGATACTCCTCATAGTGCGCTACGTCTTTTAGTTTTTTCAGGGTAGTCTCTCCGGAGGGCCTTCCGCCACCGCCCTCGCCGTAAACCAGGTTACTTCTTGCGGCCCTTCCTCTTTTTACCGAAGACCCCCGCCTTCAGGGGGCCCGTTGCCCTCCTGGGATCGAGGAGCCTCTTCCACTCCTTTTCAGTAAGTATCCCTCTTTCGATGACCACATCTTTTACCGTCTTTCCCGTCCGTGCCGACTCCTTTGCCACTGCTGCGGCCTTTTCGTAACCTATGAAGGGGTTTAATACCGTGGCGAGGCCCACGGAGTCCTCGAAATAATGAGCGCACCGCCCTCTATCCGCCTTTATGCCCTCCACGCACCTCTCTGTGAAGACCTTTATGCCCCTTGTAAGTATTTCCACTGACTGGAGCACGTTGTAGTTTATCACCGGCCCCATTACGTTCAACTCGAGCTGGCCCGCCTGTGCGGCCATTGCAACGGCGAGGTCGTTACCCATGACCTGGAAACAGACCATGTTGAGCATCTCGGCCATGACGGGGTTAACCTTGCCGGGCATGATGGAAGAGCCGGGCTGCACCGCCGGCAGGGCTATCTCTGTTAGGCCGGTCCTCGGCCCGGAGCTCATGAGCCTCAAGTCGTTCGCTATCCTCGTGAGCTCCACGGCGAGGTCTTTCAAGGCCCCGGAAAAGGCCGAGAAGTCCGCCATGCTACCGAGGGCCCTGAAGGCCTCTCCCTCGTCGGCCGCCTTCTTAAGGCCCTTTATCCCCGAGACTCTTGATAGCTCCCTTACGACCAGGGACCTGTAGCGCGGGTGGGTGTTGAGGCCCGTTCCAGTGGCTGTGCCCCCGAGCCCTATCCTCCTGAGCCCCTTGAGCGCGAAATTAATCCTCTCTATGGAAGAGTCCACCGAGGAGGCGTAGGAGGCGAACTCTGTCCCGAGCCTCACGGGTACGGCGTCCTGGAGGTGGGTCCTGCCGGATTTTATGATGCCGTCGAACTCCCTCTCCTTCGCCCTCAACGCCCCGCTCAGGTCCTTTAGGGCCTCGATGAGTCCTGCGGAGCTTATTAGGGCCGCGACCCTCATGGCAGTGGGGAAGGTGTCGTTGGTGGACTGGGCCATGTTGACGTGGTCGTTGGGGTGCACGACCGAGTAGTCGCCACGTCTGCCGCCGAGGAGCTCCGTGGCCCTGTTGGCAAGGACCTCGTTCGCGTTCATGTTGTGCGAGGTCCCGGCCCCTGCCTGGTATACGTCCACTATGAAGTGGTCGTGGAGTCTGCCGGAGATTACCTCGTCGGCGGCCCTCGCTATGGCCCGTCCTCTTTTTTTGTCAAGGAGCCCGAGGGAGGCGTTTACGAGCGCCGCGGCCTTCTTTACCATGGCCGTGGCCATTATGAATACGGGCTTGGGCCTTATGCCGCTTACGGGGAAGTTCCTGGACGCCCTCATGGTCTGCACGCCGTAGTACGCCCCCGCCGGCACCCTCAAGCTTCCGAGGGCGTCCTTTTCCATCCTCGACTCTATTCTGCCTGCCATCTTATCAGCCCTCCGGGCCCTTTATTATCTCTTTATCGGGATAGAGGGGAAACCCGATGTCTATGTGCCCCTTGAGGGTGTCGTGGATTTCGCCGTCTATGAGGAGCTGTACCTTCTTTATCCCCGGGAAGTTCAGGGTAACGGTATCCACTACCGAGTATATGGTCTGGATCTCTCCCGATGAGCCCCCGGCGTGGTTTGTGACCACCTCGCCGCTTAAGTCCACGTAAGCCGTATCTCCCGTTATGGTCAGCCCGAGGAGCCTCGTGCCCTCGGGTATGGTTCTACCCGCCCCGTCTCCGGGTCCTTCTATAAGCAGGGCGAGGGCCTCTTTAACAGCGCCTTCGAGGGAGGAGGAGCTAATCTCGGCTCTTCGGGCCACGAGGTGCTGGCCCCCCTCGTTGCCGAAGAAGATGTCCACCTCACGTGAGGCCGTCTCTTCGACGGTCGGGGAAACCGGGGCAGCGGCCTTGGTAAAGAGCCTCTCGCCGCAGAATATGAGGACGGCCCCGAGGACGATGATTACGAAGAGGAGGGCCGCAAAGAGGACCTTTATGAACCCGGTCCGCGGGTTTCCAACAGTAGCACTTATTTTACCCATAGCATACCTCTCAATTCGCCTCCACATGGACGAGCTCCGGGCCGTTAAGTCTCTCGCCGAAGAAGAGTCTGCCCACGCGGGAAAACCTCTCAGGGGAGTCCGTCACATAGAAGCTGTGGCTGGTCCTATCCGTGTCGTTTGAAAGGCCCATTTCGGCAAGGAGCCCCCTGATCTCGGCGGCCGTGGACTCTGCCGAGTCTATGAGCGTGATACCCTCTCCCATGAAACCCGAGATGGTCTCCTTGAGGAGTGGGTAGTGGGTGCAGCCAAGCACAAGGGTGTCTATGCCCGCCGCCTTTAGCTCCTTGAGGTAGCGCGAGGCCACGAGGTCCGTAACCTCGTCATGGGAGAAACCCTCCTCCACGAGGGGTACGAATAGCGGGCAGGCCTTCTCGAAGGTCTCGACCGCGGGCCTCATGGCCTGTATGGTCTTTGAGTAGGCCCTGCTCTTGACCGTCCCCTCGGTGCCTATTATCCCTATCTTGTTGTTCCTCGTCGCTTCGATGGCGGCCCTGGCCCCCGGCTCTATGACTCCTATGACGGGCACGGGTATCTCCCTCTTGAGCTCCGGTATGGCGTAGGCGCTCGCCGTGTTGCAGGCCGTGACCACGAGCTTCACCTCACGGGTCAGGAGAAACCTGGCGTCCTCGAGGGCGTACCTCGAGACCGTCTCCTTGGATTTGGTCCCGTAAGGCACGCGCGCAGTGTCGCCGAGGTAGACGGTGTTCTCTGCCGGCATGAGCCTCACTATCTCCTTAAGGACGGTGAGCCCGCCTATGCCCGAGTCGAATACTCCGATTGGTTTTCTATTCACATTTTCCGGGGGAAAACTTTTTTCAAAAAGT
>DATEAM010000164.1:0-9128 GCA_035288385.1 Thermodesulfobacteriota bacterium | reverse complement strand
AGAAAGGTTCCCCCCAATTATTTGAAAACGCCCTCCATGGAGACGAGGTGGCGTGCGAGCCCCATCTCCTCTGCGCTAAGGCCGAGGGCGAGGCCCACGAGCTGGGAGAGGTGGAACACGGGTACATTGAGCTTCTGCTGAACCTTCTTCTCGGCGAGTCCCTGGTAGTTGTCGAGGTTTATGTGGCAGAAGGGGCAGGGGGTGACCATGCACTGCGCCCCCTTCTCCCTCGCCTCAAGGAGCCTCTTGCCCGTCATCTCCACGGCCGTGTCCTCGGTAACCAGGTCCACCTGGAACCCGCAGCAGCGCGTCTTTCCCCTGTTATCCACCACGTCGGCGCCGAGGGCGTTTATCGTAGCCTCCAGCGACCAGGGTTTTTCCGGGTCGTCAAAGCCGAGGGCGTCCGAGGGCCTCAGGCTGTGACATCCGTAGAAGGGGGCGACCCTGAGCCAGTTAAGCGGCTTGACCACCTTCTTCCTGAGTTTTTCCAGGCCGTAGTCCTTAGCGAGCACCCAGAGGAGCTGAGTTACCTTTACCTTGCCGGAGTAGTGGAGCCCCGCCTTTTCGAGCACCCTGTTCGTGCTCTCAAGGAGCTTCGGGTCCCGCTTCAGGTCCCTGTTGGTCGTGCTCATGACCATGAGGCACGTAGAGCAGATGGTCATGATGTCGAGGCCCATCTCCTCGGCCTCGGCGAATATCCTCGCGTTGATGGCTATGGACAGTTCGTAGTCGTAGTCGGTCATGAGACCGGCCCCGCAGCAGTTGGCCCTGGGCATGTCAAAGAGCTCTATGCCGAGCTCGGTGGCGACAAGCCTCGTCGTCTCGTTCGACTCCTTCGCTATCTCCTGGGAGGCGCATCCCGGATAATATGCGTACTTCAGTCTCGCCATGGCTAAACCTCTTCCTCCGACTTTCCCTTTCCCTTTCCCTTCCCCTTTCCCTTTCCCTTCCCCTTTCCCTTCCCCTTCTCCATCTCCTCGTAGATCCTCTTGACCTCGTCGATCTTCTCTATCTGCGAGAATATGAGGGGGAAGGGCATCTTGCCGTGCATCTCCATCTTTATGCCGAAGGGGATCATCCCCAGAGACCTCAGGAAACCGAGGGTCTTGAAGGTCATGGCCGCTTCGTCGAGGCGGCCCACCCTCTTTATGGACTGGGCCATGGACTCCACGTGCTTGGCCCCCTGGTTGTCGACTATGCCGGCCTTCATGGCCCTCGAGCGGAGCATCTCTATCTGTTTCAAGGGGGCCACGTCCTTGGGGCAGTACTGGGTGCAGTGCACACACCTTACGCAGTCCCATATGCCGTGCTCCTTGCTCAGGCGCTCGAGCCTCTTCGTGGCCTCTCCCTCTCTTACGTCCCCCACGAACCTCCACGCCTTCGCCAGCGCCGCCGGGGCCGTGAACTTCCGGTCTATCTCCAGCGCGTTGCACTCGGAGTTGCAGCACCCGCACATTATGCACTTCTGGGAGCTGTCTATTGCGAGGGCGTCCTCCTTGGTGACCTTCAGAGGTTCTTTCGTCTCCGGGGGAGGGGTGAGGAAGGGGGTGACCCTGTCCATCTTCTTCCAGAAGGGGTCGAAGTCCACGATGAGGTCCTTAAGTATATTGTGGTTCAAAAGGGGCTCCAGGAGGACGTCGCCCTTCTTCCTGTACTCCGGGATTATCTGTGTGGAGCAGGCGAGCTTTGAAAAACCGTTTACCCTGACGGCGCACGACCCGCAGATGGCCGACCTGCATGACCTCCTGAAGCCGAGGGTGGGGTCCTCGTTATCCGCAATCTCGAGGAGTGAGTCGAGGACCGTCATCCCCTCGGTGGCCTTTATGATGTAGGCCTGTATGTAGGGTTCGGGGGAGGCGCCCTCCATGGGGTTGAAGCGTTTTACCTTGACCTTGATCTTCATGGCCGCTAGTACTTCCTCTCTCCCGGTTTGAACTTCGTTATGATCACGTCGGAGTGTCTTATGCTGAACTCGCCGCCCTCTTTTCTTATGAGCGTATGCTTCAGCCAGTTCCTGTCGTCTCTTTCCGGGTAGTCCGTCCTCGAGTGAGCACCGCGGCTCTCCTTTCTCTGGAGAGCCCCGAGGAGTATGGTTTCTGCGATGTCGAGCATGTTGCCCAGCTCGAGGACGGCGGGCAGTTCCGTATTGAAGTAATCGCCCCTGTCGGCAAGGGTGACGGAGGCGAACCTCTGCCTTAGCTCCCTCAACTTGTCGAGGCCCCCGGTAAGCCTCTGCGCGTTTCTGAAGACCCCGCAGCACTCCTCCATGGCCTTCGTGAGCTCTTCCCTTACTACACTCGCCTGCTCGCCATCCTTGCGTCTTATTATGTCTGCCACCTCGCAGGTGGTATCCTTGAGGAAAGTGTCGGGAAAGACCGGGAGCGCCGAGCTCTGTGCGAAATCCATGGCCGCCCTTCCTGCCCTCTTGCCGAAGACAAGGGTCTCAAGAAGCGAGTTCCCTCCCAGGCGGTTGGCCCCGTGCACGCTCACGCACGCGCACTCGCCTGCTGCGAAGAGCCCTGTTACCGAGGTCCTCCCGTCCACGTCGGTCTGTATCCCGCCCATGGAGTAGTGCGCAGAGGGCCTTACGGGCACGGGCTCTTTAACCGGGTCCACTCCGGCGAAGTTAACGGCGAGTGCCCTTATCTGGGGGAGTCTCTCGTTTATCTTCTTCTCCCCAAGGTGCCTCAGGTCAAGGAGCACGCAGCCATCGACGCCGCGGCCCTCGTCTATCTCGGTCTGCTCGGCCCTGCATACAACGTCGCGGCTGGCGAGCTCACGAGCCTCGTGGGCGTACCTCTCCATGAACCTCTCGCCCCTGGAGTTAAGGAGATACCCGCCTTCCCCCCTGGCGCCCTCTGTCATGAGTATCCCCGTCCTCTTGAGGCCCGTGGGGTGGAACTGCACGAACTCCATGTCCATGAGCTCGACACCGGCGGCAAGGGCCAGCCCCATGCCGTCTCCCGTGGAGGTGAGGGCGTTCGTGGTCATCCTGTACACTCTCCCGTAGCCCCATGTGGCGAGGATGGTGCCCTTCGAGTGGAGGCGGTGGAGTTTTCCGCTCGAGAGCTCGTAGGCGATTATCCCGCGGGCCACGTTATCCTTCACTACGAGCTTCGCCACATGCCACTCCTCGTAGACGAAGACTCCGTGCTTCAAAAGCTGTTCATAGAGGACGTGTACGAGGGCGTGCCCGGTCCTGTCGGCGAGGTAGCAGGTCCTCGGAAATTCCGCCCCGCCGAAGGGCCTCTGGGCGATATTGCCCTCGTCGTCGCGGCTGAATATGGCCCCCATGCGCTCCACGTCCATTATGCTCTCGGCCGCCTCCTTGCAGAGTATCTCCACGGCGTTCTGGTCTGCGAGGTAGTCGCTCCCCTTGACCGTGTCGAACATGTGCTTCTCCCAGGAGTCTGCGTTTCCGAGGGCCGCGTTTATCCCCCCCTGGGCAGCCACCGAGTGGCTCCTCACGGGGTATATCTTGGAGACGAGCGCCACGTTCAGCCCTTCTCTTGCGGCCTCTATGGCCGCCCTCATCCCGGCGAGTCCGCCTCCTACCACTATGAGATCATGGGTTACCAGTGGGTCCTCCAGGTTCTTGAATGGGTTGATTTTCTTTGGTGGGCTTCGTTTCTCGCATTGCGCCAAGGTAAAGCTTATCAATAAAGTAGCTTTTCGTCAATTTATAAGGGGTCTTTTAACGGACGGCCTAAGGGAAATAAAAAAAGCCGACCCGGGAGGGCCGGCTTCCGGTTGGAGAAAGACTTATTTCAGCTCCGCCCCCCTCTCGAAGCCTATCTGGAGGGCATTCTTGTTGAGGTCGAGGAAGGGTTTGGGGACCCTTGAGAGCACCGCCTGCTCCATCTGCTCTCTAGTTACCACCCCCGTGAGCTCGGTTATCATCCCGAGGGAGATGATGTTGGCTACGATTATCTTCCCAAGCTCGTCCCTCGCCGCTGCTATTATGGGGTAGGATATCACCCTGAAGTCCCCGTCGGGCGTTTTCTTCACCAGCTCGGAGTCGACGAGGAGGGTCCCTCCCCTCTTTATGTCCTTGTGGTACCTTGAGCAAGCCTCCTGCGTTAGCGCCAGCATGCAGTCGATGGAGGTCGCCTTGGGGTAGTCTATGGGTTGAGAGTAGATTATGACCTCGGCCTTGCTCGCCCCGCCCCTGGACTCAGGCCCGTAGGACTGGCTCTGCACGGCGTTCTTGTCGCCGTATATGGAAGCGGCCTCGGCCATGACTATGCCGGCGAGTATCATGCCCTGGCCGCCGGAGCCGCTGAAACGGATTTCATACCTTTCGCTCATTCCTCTAACCCTCCGCTGTGAGCCTGAAAGTTTACTTGCCTGCCGCCTTTCCCATTATGACGGTCTCGTAAGTCTCGCAGTACTCGGGGCGCTCGACCTTGTGGAGCACGCCCCTCAAGAGCTTGCCCTCCAGCTTCTCGGCAGGGAGCTTGTCGGCCTGTTTTACCGAGACCGTCCCTTCCTTCTCTATCACGTCCATCATCTGGCTCGCGCTCTTGAACTTGTTCATCCTTCCGTAATAGATGGGGCAGGAGTCGATTATGTCCACCACTGAAGTGCCCTTGTGCTCGAGTGCCTCGAAGAGGATCTTTTCGAGCTCGAGGGTGTGGTAGGCCGTGCCCCTGGCCACGAAGGTCGCCCCCGCGGCCTTTGCCATCTCGCAGACATCGAAGGGGGGCTCGATGTTCCCGTACCTGCTCGTGGTGGCTATGCTTCCCTCGGGGGTAGTGGGCGAGTACTGCCCTCCCGTCATGCCGTAGATGGAGTTCGAGTAGACGAGTATCGTCATGTCGATGTTTCTCCTGCAGGTATGTATGAAGTGGTTGCCGCCTATGGCGAGGGCGTCCCCGTCTCCCGTTACCACTATGACCTTCATCTTCGGCTTCGCGAACTTAACGCCCGTGGCGAAGGAGAAGGCGCGACCGTGTATGGTGTGCAGGGTGTTGAAGTCCACGTAACCCGGGGTCCTCGACGAACACCCGATGCCGGAGACCATGCATATGTCGTTCTTGTCGTACGCCGCCTTGTCAAGGGCCCTTAAAAGGCTCTTCAACACAATGCCGTGTCCGCAGCCCGGACACCATATGTGCGGGAGCTTTCCCGGCCTCAAGTATTTATCGTAATCGAAAGGTACGCTTACCTTCTGTTTAACGGCCTGTGCCGACATGGTTTACCTCCCTTTAGCGGTACTTTTTTATCACGTCGAGGATCTGGGCGGGGTTTATCGGCTCCCCGTCGACCCTGTGTATCCCCTCGACGGCGCAGGCCCCGTTGGCCGCGCGTTTAACCTCGCCGACCATCTGTCCGAGATTGAGCTCCGGTACGATTATCGCCTTTACCCTCTTAGCGAGCTCCTCGACGGCTGCATCCGGGAAGGGCCATATGGTAATCGGCCTGAGCAACCCGGCCTTTATGCCGGACCCCCTGGCGGCGTTTGCTGCGTAACGGGCAGAGCGCGCGGTGGAGCCTATGGAGAATACGAGGACCTCGGCGTCGTCGACACCGAACTCCTCGTTCTTCCAGATATCGGCCCTGTTCTCGTCTATCTTCCTCATTATCCTCAAGTTGTTCTCTTCTATGATCTTCGGGTCGTTCGTGGGGAAGCCGTCGTTTTTGTGGTTAAGGCCGGTTACGTGGAATCTGTAGCCCTCGCCAAAGGGGGCGAGAGGCGCCACAAGAAAGTTGTTGTCATAGGGAAAATACTCCTCGGGAGGGCACGCAGGGGCCGCCCTGTCGATGACCTCGATCTCGCCCGGCTCGGGTATGGTAATGGGCTCCCTCATGTGGCCGACTATCTCGTCGTAGAGGATAACGACGGGGGTCCTGTACTTCTCGGCGAGGTTAAAGGCCCTGACGGTCTCCGTGAGGATCTCCTGGACGTATGCCGGAGCCAATGATATGGCGGGGTGGTCCCCATGGGTGCCCCATTTGGCCTGCATGATGTCGGACTGGGAGGGACCCGTGGGATACCCCGTCGAGGGCCCGCCCCTCATGACGTCGACTATCACGCAGGGTATCTCGGCGATGCAGGCATAGCCCAGGCCCTCCTGCTTCAATGAAAACCCGGGCCCCGAGGTCGCCGTCAGGGTCTTCATTCCTGCGAGCGAGGCCCCGATGATGGCCCCTATGGAGGCTATCTCGTCCTCCATCTGGATGAACTTGCCCCCTATCTTGGGCAGCCTTACGCTCATCACCTCGGCTATCTCCGTGGACGGGGTAATTGGGTATCCGGCGTAGAACCTGCAGCCCGCGTAAAGCGCGCCCTCGGCGCACGCCTCGTTACCCTGCATGAGTTTCTTCTTTTTCTCGGCCATCTATAACCCCCTGTTGCTGTCGGCGTATTTAAAAGGTGAACAAAAAGTCAATCGAAGACCCGGATTGCGAAGTCCGGGCACCTCAAATCGCAGAGCTGGCACCTCGTGCACGCATCGAGGTCCCTTACGGCCGCGATGGACCCCTTCATCTCGAGGACGTTGGTGGGGCAGAAGTCCACGCATATGCTGCAGCCCTTGCACCGCACTTCGGATATCTCGATCCTCGGTAATTTTTTTGCCGTCTCAGCCATGTTTCCTCCGGTCTATATCATCACAAGTACATATTATACCAGTTAGAAACGCTTGTTTCCATTGTGTATGGGAAATAATTACTTATCATACACAAAGTACGTGCGTCAATGAATAATACCGAAAAGCTATTTTTTACCGAGAACCTGGACCACTGTTGCGCCTATATCCGCAGGGCTCCTGGTCACCGTTATGCCGGCGGCCTCCATGGCGGCCATCTTCTCGTCGGCCGTCCCTTTGCCTCCCGATATGATCGCCCCTGCATGGCCCATGCGTTTTCCCTTGGGCGCCGTTACCCCGGCGATGTAGCCCACGACGGGCTTGGATACGTTGCTCTTGATGAAATCCGAGGCCTCCTCCTCGGCCGTGCCCCCGATCTCGCCTATCATGACCACTGCCTCGGTGGCGGGGTCCTTTTCGAAAAGCTTGAGCACGTCTATGAAGTTGGTGCCGTTGACCGGGTCACCGCCGATGCCCACGCATGTGGACTGGCCGAGGCCGAGCCTCGTCAACTGGTCGACGGCCTCGTAGGTGAGGGTGCCGCTCCTGGAGACCACCCCAACGGAGCCCTTCCTGTGGATATGCCCGGGCATGATGCCGATCTTGCACTCCCCCGGGGTTATGACCCCCGGGCAGTTCGGCCCCACGAGCCTTGAGGGCCTGCCCTCCATGAACCTGCGCACCTTTATCATGTCCACCACGGGTATGCCCTCGGTTATGCAGACGACGAGCCCGATTCCGGCGTCAACGGCCTCCATTATGGCATCGGCGGCAAAAGGCGCTGGCACGTATATTACAGACGCGTCGGCCCCGGTCCTGTCCACGGCCCCCTTTACCGTATTGAATACCGGGATGCCCTCGACGTCCGTGCCCCCCTTGCCGGGCGTCACGCCTCCTACCATATTCGTCCCGTACTCGACCATCTGGCGCGTGTGGAACGTGCCCTGCTCGCCGGTAATGCCCTGGCATATCACCTTCGTTGCGCTGTTTACGAGTATGCTCATTAAAACCTCCGGGGTGTTTTTCTTGAGAGAACCTTTTTATAAAAAGGTTCCCTCAAACTCTCTCCAAAAATTTTCAGCTATTGCCGGGGAGGGCTCCCCAGGTTATTTCGGGGGAGCCCTCCCCGGCAGCCAAAAGTCTTTGAAGGGGGTCTGGGGGGAACTTTCTACAGAAAGTTCCCCCCAGAAAACTACTTCGAGGCGTTTACGACCCTCTCTGCCGCCTCGTCCATCTTCTCTGCCGTAATTATATTGAGGCCCGAGCCTGCGAGGAGGTTTCTACCCTTGTCGACGTTCGTGCCCTGGAGCCTCACCACGAGGGGGACCTTCAGGCCCACGTCCGTTGCAGCGGCTATTATGCCCTCGGCTATTATGTCGCAGCGCATGATGCCGCCGAATATGTTTACGAGTATGGCCTTTACCCTCGGGTCGGCCACAAGGATCTTGAAGGCCGCCGTTACCTGGTCCTTGTTGGCCCCGCCTCCAACGTCGAGGAAGTTCGCGGGGCTTCCGCCGTAGAGCTTTATGATGTCCATGGTGGCCATGGCGAGCCCGGCCCCGTTTACCATGCACCCTATGTGGCCGTCGAGGGAAACGTAGTTAAGGTTGTACCTCGAGGCCTCTATCTCGCTGGGGTCCTCCTCGTCGAGGTCCCTCATGGCCTCGATCTCCTTGTGCCTGAAGAGGGCGTTGTCGTCAAAGGATATCTTCGCGTCGAGGGCTATGAGGTCCCCGGCCTTCGTCAGCACCAGAGGGTTCACCTCCACGAGGGAGCAGTCCGAGTTCGCAAAGGCGTTGTAGAGGCCCGTCAGGAACTTTACGGCTTTATTGATAACCTGTTTGTCGAGCCCGAGGCCGAAGGCTATCTTTCTTCCCTGGAAGGGGACCAGGCCCACCGCGGGGTCTATGAACTCCTTCAAGATTTTCTCGGGGCTCCGCTCGGCCACCTCCTCTATCTCGACCCCTCCCTCGCTCGAGGCCATGAGGCATACGCGCTGCCGGCTTCTATCCACCACGAGCCCGACGTAAAGCTCCTTCTCGATAGCGCAGCCCTCCTCCACGAGGACCTTTTTTACCTCCTTGCCCTCGGGCCCTGTCTGGTGCGTTACGAGGGTCTTGCCGAGTATCTCCGAGGAGTATTTGACGACCTCCTCGCGCGACCTCGCGAGCCTGACCCCTCCGGCCTTGCCCCGGCCTCCTGCGTGTATCTGCGCCTTTACGACACAGACGCTGTTGTTCTCGGAGAGGAACTCCTTCGATATCTCCTCGGCCTCCTGAGGGGTGAAGGCGATCTTGCCCCTGGGCACGGGCACACCAAACCTCGAAAGGACCTCCTTCGCCTGGTACTCGTGGATGTTCATTACCACCTCCGCGGGTATTTTTTGAGGGGAAACTTTTTGAAAAAAGTTTCCCCTCAAACTCTCCTTCAAAAACTTTTAGCTATTGCCATGGAGGACTCCCCCGGTTTTTTCGGGGGAGTCCTCCATGGCAGCCAAAGGTCTTTGGAAAGGGGGTCTGGGGGAAAACCTTTCTTCAG
>DATEAM010000163.1:0-2033 GCA_035288385.1 Thermodesulfobacteriota bacterium | reverse complement strand
GGGAACTTTTTGAAAAAAGTTCCCCTCAAACTCCCCTCAAAAACTTTTGGCTATTCCCACCACGATGCACCGCGACAGGAAACAGTTAAAAGTCTTTGGAGAGGGGGTCTGGGGGAGGACCTTTCTTCAGAAAGGTCCTCCCCCAGGTCTTTTAAGTAAAAATCTTCTTTATTACTCCGAGGACGTTTTCTTTGAGGCTTCTGCTCTCATCTATGGCCATGCCGCGCATGGCCGTCTTCTCAAAGGATTCCTTCTGCCTTTGATATATTCCCCACTTCATGTCCGAGGGCGTGCCTTCGGCAAGCCTTTCTCTGAAGCGTTTTTTTACAAGGCCCTCCGGGGCCGTGCACTCTATCATGTGGATGTTGCCTTCGCCGACTCCGGCGGAGCGGGCCTTTTTGACGGCCTCGCGCACAAACCTCTCTTTCGAGAAGGTGGCGTCGAGTATGCAGGTCCTGCCCGCCTCGAGGTATTCTACACCCCTCCTTATAAGCTCATTGTAGGTCCTCTCGGTAAACTCCTTCGAGTATATACCCTTGCCGAAGGGTTCGAACCTGTGCTCCGTTGGCGGGATGCCGGCAAGCTCCTTTCTTACAAGGTCTGAGCTCAGGACGACGGCCCATGTGTGCTTCGAGAGGGCCCCGGCCAGCGCGGACTTTCCCGTGCCCGAAAGGCCCCGCATTATAATGAGCCTGGGCTTGATGCCTCCGGAAGAGTACTGGCCGGCGAGGTGGAAGTGGAGGAGAGAGTTTATAAAGGCCTCCGTCTTTTCCCCCGCAGAGACCTCCCTCTCGCGGAACTTGAAGCCCTCCACCTTGCCCCTTACGTAGGCGCGGTAGCACTTGTAGAAGTCGAGGAGTCTTGGTCCCTCCGCGTCTCCGGAGGCCGAGAAGTAAGAGCGGTCGAGGGTTCCCGCGAGGTCGGCGCGGTTGTGGAAGTCGAGGTCCATGGAGAGGAAACTGATGTCCGCCACGACGTCCGAGAACCTGAAGCGCTCGTTGAACTCTATGCAGTCGAAGATGTTTATGGAGTCAGAAACCGAGATGTGCTCGCAGTGGATGTCGCCGTGGCAGTCCCTTATGAACCCCTCTTTTGCCCGCCTCTTGAAGAGGGCCTCGTTGGCCTCCAGGAACCCTTCGGTATAGGACCTTATCCCCTCGTAGACCCCGGGCGTGATGGTGGAGCCGATAAAGCCCTTGGTCTGGGAAAAATTCTCGTCCGTGTTCTTCCTTATGACCTCGGGCGAGCCGAAGCCGGAGACATAATCGCTCCTTTCGGCGTCCCTGTGGAAGGAGGCTATCCTCAGGGCCACCTTCTCGATAATATCTGCCGTGACCTTATCCCTTTTGAGCATCTCCTCGAGAATGGTCTCCCCGGGAAGCCGCCTCATCTTTACGGCGTACTCCACGGGCTCGCCTTCTCCTTCCATCAGGACCCGGCCGTGACTTTCAGCAATCCCCACCACACCCATATATACCTCCGGGGCGAGCCTCCTGTTAAGCCGCACCTCCTCGGTGCAGAAGCGTTTTCTCTTCTCCAGGGTGGTGAAGTCGAGGAAGGCGAAGTCCACGGGTTTCTTTATCTTGTAAGCGAACTCGGGGGTGAGGAGGATATAGGAGATGTGGGTCTGGAGGAGCTCTATCTTTTCAGGCCTTCCGGCGTAGGCCCCTGGCTCGAGGAGCGCCCTTATGTAATCCGGGAGAGTGGTTTCAGGTTTTTTTTCCATGGCCGGTTCTTGAGAGGAAATGCGGAGTTTCCCCCGGCACGTTCAAAGAGGTTCAGTGCTATAGCTTGAAAGTTTTTGAGGGGAGTTTGAGTGGAACTTTTTGCTCGGGCCTTTCAAGGGATTTTTTTCGCTGATCCGGAAATCTTTTGGCCTAAAAAGGCCGTCAGTCGTCGACGCGCCCTGCAAAAGTTCCCCTCAACCCATGACGTAGACCCCGGGGAGCCCCCGGTACCTCTCCTTATAGTCCATGCCGTAACCCACTACGAACCCTGGACCAACGAGTCTACCCACGTAATCCGCCCCCGCC
>DATEAM010000162.1:0-24924 GCA_035288385.1 Thermodesulfobacteriota bacterium | reverse complement strand
GGCGTCGCCGGGGCATTCGTAAAAAAAGAAAATAAAGAGGTACTTGCGGATATGGATAAAACCGCCATAAAAGACGTAAGGATAGACCCGACGGCCTCGGTGCACCCCACCGCCGAGCTCGACTACGGCGTGGAGGTCGGGCCCTATACGGTCATAGGCGAAGGCGTAAGAGTCGGTAGAAATACCAGGATATCCTCGCACGTGGTCATAGACAAGTGGACGACCCTGGGAAGAGGCTGCCAGGTCTTCCAGTTCGCCTCCGTGGGGGCCCCTCCCCAGGACCTCGGCTACAGGGGGGAGAAGACCGAGGTGGTCCTCGGGGACAACAACATCATAAGGGAGTTCGTTACCATACACAGGGCCACGACCAAGGAGACGTGCAAGACGGTGTGCGGGAGCGACAACCTCTTCATGAACTACGTCCACATCGCCCACGACTGCAAGCTCGGCGACAACATCATAATGTCGAACTCGGCCACCCTGGGCGGCCACGTTGCCATAGAGGACCACGCCATAGTCGGGGGGATCGTGGCCGTCCACCAGTACGTGCGCATAGGGGCCTACTGCATCATAGGCGGGGCCTCCGCCGTGAGCAAGGACATCCCGCCCTACGTATTGGCCGTCGGCAACAGGGCTCACCTCTACGGGCTTAACATGGTGGGCCTCCGTAGGAAGGGTTTTTCAAAGGGAGAAGTGGAGGATATAAAGAAGGCATATAACATAATATTCAAGTCCTCGCTGGGCCTCAATGAGGCCACGGGAAAGCTCAAAGTGGAGATGCCTGACTCGCCTCACGCCAAAAGGTTCATCGAGTTCATCGAGAAGTCCAGAAGGGGCATAACCAGAGTAAGGCTCAGGAGAAAGGGTGGCGGGCAGGATGAAGAGGATTAAGGCAGGTGTGGTGGGGGTCGGTTACCTCGGCAGGTTCCACGCCCAGAAGTACAAATTGATAGACGGGGCCGATCTCGTAGGCGTCGTAGACATAGACGCCGGGAGGGCCGCCGAGGTCGCTGCCGAAACGGGGACCGCCGCCTACAGGGACTACAAGGATCTCTTCGGCCGCGTAGACGCCGTAAGCATAGCCACCCCCACGGAGAGCCACTGCTCCATAGGCGTCGAGTTCCTCAAAAGGGGCGTGGACGTCCTCATAGAAAAACCCATGGCGTTGAACACGGGAGAGGCCGACATCCTTATAAGGGAGGCCGATGGCTCCGGGGCTCTGATACAGGTGGGCCACCTCGAGAGGTTCAACCCCGCGGTCCTTGCCCTCGAGGGCATGGTCCATGACCCCATGTTCATAGAGTCCCAGAGGCTCTCGCCCTTCCCGGAGAGGAGCACGGACATAGACGTAATTCTCGACGTGATGATACACGACATAGACATAATCCTGAACCTCGTGGACTCGGACCTGCAGGAGATAAAGGCCGTGGGCATACCAGTGCTCACAAACACCGTCGACATGTCCAACGCCAGGCTGAGCTTCAGGAACGGCTGTGTTGCCAACGTGACGGCGAGCAGGGTCTCGAAGGACAGGGTGAGGAAGATACGTATCTTTCAGCACGACGCCTTTATCTCCATAGATTACGCCCAGCAGCACATATCCATTACAAGGGTGGCCGCCGACGGCAAGGGGGGCAAAAGGCTCATGGAAGAGGAACTGGATATAGAGAAGAGGGACTCCCTCCTCGAGGAGATAAAGGCCTTTGTGAGGTGCTCGGCCGAGAGGACCCCTCCCCTTGTCTCGGGCCACGTCGGTAAGACGGCCCTCGATGCGGCCCGGAAGATCCAGGACTCGGTCAGGGTGTCCATGGCCGAATTCATGGGGAAGTCCAAGGCCGCCCCGTAAGAGAGCGGACCCCTGAATGTCAAAGAGCGTATTCATCGTAAGCGGAGAGGAGTCCGGGGACCTGCACGGCTCCTCTCTTATCAAGGCCCTCAAGGAACTCGTCCCTGGACTCGAGGTGGGAGGAATGGGAGGAAGGAGGATGAGGGAGGCGGGTCAAAAGGGGCTCGACTCGAGCGAGCTCTCCGTAGTCGGGATCGTGGAGGTCATTGAAAAGTCCCCCGGTATCCTGAAGGCCTTCAGGGGGCTTAAAAAAAGGCTCAAAGAGGCGCGACCCGACGCCGTCGTGCTCATAGACTTCCCGGACTTCAACCTGCGGCTGGCGCGCGAGGCTAAAAAACTCGGCATACCCGTCGTATATTACATAAGCCCCCAGGTCTGGGCATGGAGGAAGGGCCGCATAAAGAAGATAGCGCGGCTCGTAGACAAGATGCTCGTCGTCTTCCCCTTCGAGGTGGACCTTTACAGGAAAGAGGGCGTGGACGTGGAGTACGTGGGACACCCCCTCTCGGATGTGGTCGAGTGTCCGCTCTCAAAAGACGAGGCCCGGAAGGCCGTCGGGGTCGGGGCGGATTCCATAGTCGTCTCCCTTCTTCCGGGGAGCAGGACGGCAGAGGTGAGAAGACACCTGCCCGTCATGCTCGAGGCGGCTGTACTCATGGAGAAGGGCATCAATGCAAGCGTGGATTTTCTCCTGCCCGCCGCCCACAGTATTGACGACACGCTCCTTGCCGGACTCATCGGCGACTCGCGCTTGGGCGTAAAGGTCCTGCGCGAAAGACTCTATACCGCCCTGAGGGCATCTGACGCTGCGGTAGTGGCCTCGGGCACCGCGACCCTGGAGACTGCCCTGGTGGGCACCCCGATGGTCATAATTTACAGGATGTCGCAGGTGAGCTACGCCATAGGCCGGGCCCTCGTGGGTGTCTCCCATATAGGGCTGCCCAACATAGTCGCCGGACGCGAGGTGGTAAAGGAACTCATCCAGAACGATGCCACCCCGGAGAAGGTCTGTGCCGGGATCCTCGAAATAATAAAGGACTCGGGGAAAAAGGATGATATAATAAATGGCCTTAAGGAAATTAAGGACCGCCTCGGCAGTAGAGCGGCCTCAAGGGCCGCAAGGGCCGTCTTCAAGGTGATAAACCCCTGAGGAAACCCTTCCGAGGCAGAAAGGTCTCCCGAGACTCCTTCCAAAAACTTCCGGCTATTTCCGGCACGCGACTCCCCTGAAAGAAATAGCCGGAAGTTTTTGAAGCGGGCACGGGGGGTTGTTGGAATCTTGCGGCAATCAAGCTGTTTGAAGTCTATTAGCCTCTGAAATTCACTTAGACTGACGTTAAACAGTAAAAAAGTCCCCCCCGGTAAAATCATGAACACCTATTTACGCATACTCAGGCTCATCTATCCCTATAAACACCACTTCGGCTTCGCCGTCGTGTGCATGATGGTCTTCGCCCTTTCCAACGGCGCCATGATCTACCTCATAGGCCCTGTCATGAAGTTCCTCTTCACCACAAGCACGGAGGCGGACATAAACCTCATCCCCTTCGACCTCTTCACCATACCCAAAGACCTGATGATACTCGCGGTACCCATCGTTATCATAGCGGTAGCCGTTGTGAAGGGTTTTAGCTCTTTCGGCCAGTCCTTCTTCATGGGCTTCGTGAGCGAAGGCGTCATAAGGGACATAAGGAAGCGCCTCTACGACCACGTGCTCAATATGCCCGTAAAGTTCTTCAGCTCCACTCCCACCGGGGTCCTCGTCTCCAGGCTCACCAACGACGTGAACCTCCTCCAGACGACGACTGCGGACGCCGTGACCACGGTCCTGAAGCAGAGCCTTACCATCCTCGTCCTCGCCGGGGTCCTCATAACCCTCGACTGGAAGCTCTCGCTGGCCGCCTCCGTCGTCCTGCCGCTCGCCTTCTACCCGATGAGGCGGTTCGGCAAGAAGATGAAGAACGTATCCACCAAGGGCCAGGTCACCATGGGCACCATGACCTCGCTCCTTCACGAGGCGATAGTGGGCATAAGGATAGTCAAGGCCTTCTGCATGGAGGGCTACGAGTCGGCGAAGTTCGCCAGGGAGAACGAAAGGTTCACGAAATACAGGTTGAAGGACATAAAGGTAAGGAGCATCTCTTCCCCCCTCATGGAGACGGTGGGCGCAGTAGGTTTCGCCGTCACCATCTGGTACGCGGCCTTCAGGATCGGCAACGGCACCCTCGCTCCAGAGGCCTTCATCTCATTTTTCGCCGCCATAATAATGTTCTACCAGCCCATAAAGGCCCTGAACGGGGTGAACCTGAACATCGCCAACGGGCTGGCCGCGGCCGCTCGCATCTTCGACGTCATGGACATGGAGAAGGAGGGCGAAAAGGCAGAGGGCGTGAAAACACTCAGGTGGATCGAAGACGGGGTGGAGTTCAGGAACGTCTCCTTCAGCTACGCAGGGGAGATGGTCCTTAAGGATATAGACCTCAAGGTAGGCAAGGGCGAGGTCGTGGCCATAGTGGGCTCGAGCGGGGCCGGGAAAACGACCTTCGTGAACCTGCTGCCCAGGTTCTATGACGTGACCGATGGGGCTCTGCTCATAGACGGCGTGGACATAAGGGACCTGACGCTCCGGTCACTGAGGTCCCAGATAGCCATAGTCTCCCAGCAGGTCATACTCTTCAACGATACGGTAAAGGGCAACATCGCCTACGGGGAGCCCGACAGGGGCGAAGAGGAGATAATCGCCGCGGCAAAGGCCGCCAACGCCCACGAGTTCATAAAAAGGCTCCCCCAGGGCTACGACACCGTGATAGGCGAAGGGGGCGTAAGGCTCTCCGGGGGAGAGCGTCAGAGGCTCTCCATAGCCCGTGCCATACTGAAGAACGCCCCGCTACTCATACTCGACGAGGCCACGAGCTCTCTGGATACGGAGAGCGAGCACGAGGTGCACAAGGGCCTTGAGAACCTCATGAAGGGCAGGACCACCTTCGTCATAGCCCACAGGCTCTCCACCATACGAAACGCAGGCAGGATCATCGTCCTTGCCGACGGGGAGATAAAGGAGATGGGCCGCCACGACGAGCTCCTGAGCAGCCAGGGGGAGTACCACAGGCTCTACTCCATGCAGTTCCGGTGATTTGAGGAACAGACAAAAGTTTTTGAAGGGGGCTTGGGGGAAGCTTTTTTCAAAAAGTTTCCCCCAAAAAAGCATTCGGCCATGAAAAACGGTCTATTGAACAGATTGAGCCTCGCCGTCCTTCCCGGCCTGGCGTCGGTTCTCATAAGGCTTATCGCCGTGACCATGAGGATAAGATACGTCAACGCCGAGGGCTACGGGAAACTCGCCGACTCTGGTAAGAACGCCATAGGCGCCTTCTGGCACGGCAGGCTCCTTATGATGCCCTACGCCTACCGCGGCAAAAAGGGTGTGACCATACTCGTCAGCACTCACCGCGACGGGGAGCTCATAGCGAGGACGATAAAACGCTTCGGCATACACTCGGTCAGGGGCTCGACCACGCGCGGGTGGATGGAAGGCTTCAAGGGGCTCATGAGGGCCGCAAGGGCGGGCAGGGACATAGCGATAACCCCCGACGGGCCGAAAGGCCCGGCCAGGAGGGCCCAGCTGGGCGTTATACAGCTCGCCAGGGCCACGGGGCTCCCCATAATACCCGTCACCTTCTCGGCGTCAAAAAAAAAAACTTTCTCCAGCTGGGATTCCTTCATGATGCCCTACCCCTTCTCCAGGGGTGTATTCATATACGGTGACCCGCTCCATGTGGACAGAGGGGCCGGGGCGGTAGAGTTGGAAGAGGCGCGCTCGAAGCTCGAAAGGAGTCTTAACGACATAACGGAGAGGGCGGATAATTTCTTTGATTCACGTTGAGGGGAACTTTTTGAAAAAAGTTCCCCTCAGACTCCCCTCAAGAACTTTTATGCTATTTCCCGAACGGACCCCGCGCTAAAAAATACAGGCACACCGCAAATGAAGTATCTTCTCTACGACATCCTTCTCCACGCCTCCATACTGGCCCTTTCCCCCTATTTCTTCCTGAAGATGGTCTCCGCGGGAAAATACAGGGAGGGTATCTCCGAGAGGTTCGGGTTCATAAATGACAAAAAGCTCGGCTTCCTAGCCCGGCCCGGGGGGGGTGGGGGGGGCGGGGGGGACAACGGCCCGGTCCTCTGGGTCCATGCCGTATCCGTCGGCGAGACACGCGCCGTCATGCCCCTTGTGAAGGCATTGAAGAAGGCCCGTCCCGGCTCGAGGATAATCTTTTCCACCGTAACGAAGACGGGGCAGAAGGTGGCCCGCGACGAAGGAGGCTCTGCGGTGGACGCGGTCATATACCTCCCCCTCGACCTCTCGTGGGCCGTTAAAAAGGTGATAAGGAGGTTAAGGCCCGACCTCTTCATAGTCGTCGAAAAGGAGGTATGGCCGAACCTCTATAACTTCCTGAAAGAAAAATCCATACCCATAGTCGTTGTGAACGGCACCATATCCGAAAGGTCCTTCAAGAGGTTCCTCAAAACGAGCTTCATCTTTTCAGAGGTCTTCGCCAATATAGATTTTTTCTGCGCGAGGACTGAGGGGGACTTGGAGAGGGCCCTTGAAGCGGGCGTAAGTCGAGGAAGGGCCGAGGTCGTGGGCAACGTGAAGTTCGACCTTAACTCCAGCGTCGACTCAAAGGTCCTCGATGAGCTGAAAAAGACCCTCGCGATAAAACCGGATGAGAGGGTGATAGTGGCGGGAAGCACGCACGACGGCGAGGAGGCCATTGTCATCGACGCCTTCGGCAGGCTCCTCGATGAATTTAAGGGCCTCAGGCTCGTTTTAGCCCCGAGACACCCGGAGAGGTTCGACGAGGTGGAGAGGCTCTTGAAGGGTTCTGGTCTGGATTACTCGAGGCGCACAAAAGCCGGGGGGGCCGGGACCGTGGTGCTCCTCGACACCATCGGAGAGCTCTCGGCGGTCTATTCCCTCGCACAGATAGCCTTCGTGGGTGGCAGCATGATAAGCGGCGTAGGCGGGCACAACCTCCTTGAGCCCGCCTCCCTCGGCAAACCCGTAATCTACGGGCCGCACCTCACTACATACCTCTACATGGCCGAGATGCTCGAGGCCTCGGGCGCAGGCCTGAGGACAGGCGACGGGGGCGAGCTCTTCGATACGATAAAAAAACTTCTATCCGACGACGAATTGAGGTTAAATACCGGCGCAAGGGCAAAAGAGGTCGTCGAGAAGAACAGGGGGGCCGTGGCCAGGAGCATGGAGATAATAGAAGGGTTCCTTCAAAAGACTTGAGGGGAACTTTTTGAAAAAAGTTCCCCTCAACTGGAGAAACCTTTTTGTGAAAAGGTTTCTCCAGACCTCTTCCAAAAACTTTTAGCTGATCCTATAGGGGTACTCTTTTCATGGCCCGCCTAAAAGTCTTTGAAGGGGGTTTGGGGGGAACTTTCACGGAAAGTTTCCCCCAAAAAATGCCTTGAGAAAAAAGATCGAAAAACTCATGTACTCCGAGAGGCCCGGCGTCTTCCTCTCCATACTCTCCCACCTGTACGGCCTGGGTGCGGGCTTGAGGTCCTTTCTCTACCGTGCCGGGATCCTTAAGACGAGGGCGCTTCCCTGCCCCGTAATATCCGTGGGCAACATAACGGTGGGCGGAAGCGGCAAGACCCCTCTGACCATGCACATCGCCGGGTTCTTGAGAGACCGGGGTGTTCGGGTGGTGGTCCTGAGCAGGGGCTACAAGGGCAGCATAAAAGACGTTGGAGTCGTTACGGACGGCAGGAAAATCTCCCTCGGCCCCGAAGTCTCCGGTGACGAGCCGTACCTCATGGCAAGGCGGCTCAAGGACGTGCCCATAGTAGTGGGCCCGGACCGTTTCACCACGGGGATGTACTCCATACATGAGTTCTCCCCAGACGTAATAGTCCTCGACGACGGCTTTCAGCACATAAGACTCCACAGGGATCTGAACATACTCCTCGTGGACTCGAAGGTCGGCTTCGGCAACGGCTACGTCCTTCCAGGCGGGATACTCCGGGAACCGCTGAGGGGAATAAGGAGGGCCGACGCTGCCATGATAAAGGGAGGGGCTTTAAAGGAAGAGGACGGCGAGTTCCTTGAAAGCTTCGCACTTCCCGTCATAAGGTTCGACTACAGGGCACAGAGGTGCACGGACCTTAAAGACCAAAAGGAGAGCGACCCCGGGACTCTCAGGGGGAAGAAGGCGCTCATAGTAGCCGGCATAGCGAACCCCGGGTCTTTCTTCAAGACCATGGAGTCACTGGGTATAACGGCCGTGGACGCGCTCTTCTACCCCGACCACCACGGCTACACCGCCGCCGACTTTCAAATGATAATGGATAAGAAAACCTCCTCTGGAGCCGAGCTCGTCGTCACGACGGAAAAAGACGGTGTAAAGCTCGAGGTCTTCGCCGGGGGAGGCCCGGCGGGCGAGGTCTATTCGCTGGGAATAGACGTCGACATAGAAGACACCAAGGGGTTTGAAAGACTGCTCGCCCCCTTTGCAAAGGGGGGGCTGTGATGCTCCTGCTCATGAAGGCGGCCTGTTTTCTCCTCGGCCACCTGCCTTTGAGACTATCCACATTAATCGGGAAGGCCCTCGGCAGACTCGCCTGGCTCGCCGATAGAAGGCACCGCTCCATAGCCATAGAGAACATCGAGCGGGCCTACGGGGCCGAGATGACAAAGCGCGAGGCAAGAGAGACCGCCAGAAAGGTCTTTGAAAACATCGCCATCACGTCGATGGAGTTCATGAGGGTCCCCTGGCTCAAGGCACGGGACCTCGAAGGATACGTTGAGTGCGAGGGGCTCGAAAACCTCGAAAAGGCCCTTGAAAAAAAACGCGGCGTCATAGGCATAACGGCGCACCTCGGAAACTGGGAGCTCCTGGCCGCCTATTTCGGACTCTCCGGCTTCAGCATGGACATAGTCATACGGGAGATGGACAACCCCCTCGTGGAAAGGTTCGTGAGCTGGGTCAGGACGCGCTCGGGGAACAACATGGTCTACAAGAGAAGGGCCATGAGACAGCTCATCAGGACCCTCTCCGAAAACGGCGTCGTCGGGATACTCCTCGACCAGAACGTAACCCGGTCCGAGGGCGTGTTCGTGGATTTCTTCGGCACCCCGGCATGCACTAACAAGGGCCCGGCGCTCCTTGCGGCCTCGAGCGGCGCACCGGTGCTGCCCTCTTTCATCTACCGCACGGGCAAGACCCACAGGGCCGTCATAGGAGAGGAAATAAAACTCTCTGACACGGGTGACAGGAACCGGGACGCCCAAACCAACACGGCACGGTTCACAAAGGCCATCGAGGAGGCGGTCAGAAAACACCCGGAACAATGGTTCTGGGTCCACAGGAGATGGAAGACAAGACCCCGGTAGCCGCCACGGGGGCTTCTTGAGGAAACCTTTTTATAAAAAGGTTTCCTCAAACTCCTTCCAAAAATTTTTAGCTGTTTATCCACTGGAGGGAGACCCCCTCGCCAGTGTGTTTCTTCCACGGGGTCTCCCTCCAGTGGATAGCCAAAAGTCTTTGAAGGGGGTTTGGGGGAAACTTTCTACAGAAAGTTTCCCCCAAGAAGATCCCCCCTCGGGGCGGCTACCGGGGTCTGTGGACAAAGGGGCCAAAAAGTAGTATCATATAATTGAAGGGCATATCGGATCGTTGAGAAGATGAGGTTTAGTAATCCCGCTAGGGGTCCTTCCGGAGTGGGGTGTGCAAGCCGACGGCTGGCCTTTCCGTAAGGTCGGCGACGCCGGAAGCCTTAACCACTCTCCTGGACTGCCACTTTAAAGCGCAGTTTCTTCTTCCAGACCTGATATGCCCTCTTCTTTTGCCTTCCCGCCCGGAAAAGGCCAAAAAAACCATTTAAAATAAGCGACTTACACAAAGGGCCGGAATATTTGCAACTCCCGGAATTTGTGGTAGAATAGAAATAGGGAAAGGTTACAACAGGCATTGTTTGGACTAACGCGTGCGTGCGTAAGACCCATCCGCAGGGTGCGTGCAAACCACCTAAGGAGGTTTTTCAGAGCATTTGATCCGAATGGGTTGCGGCCATGAGACGGCAGCCCGAAGGGGTTTAAACCTTATAGGATTTTAAGACTTGATAAGGTTGATACCTGGAAGGGATTTAAGGCCTGAAGAATCGACGGATTGGAGAAAAGCTGTCCAAACAATGCTTGTTTTTTTATTTCCGCTGAGGGGGCCACTCTGGGTTATTCTGGGGTATAGGGGCCACTGGGGGGTTATAAGGGCCACTTGGGGGTATTAGGGGCCGCTGGGGGGTATAGGGTCTGCCGGGGGAGATGGGGTCTTCTTCCGTGGCGGGTATGGTAGCTACAGAGGCAACGCGCGAAACTTTTTAAAAAAGCCTCCCTCAAGGACGCCGCAGAAATTTTTTCATTGATTCCTGTCCGTCGTCTCGTTATCTAAAAGATTACAGGATTTTTCAAAGAGGTCCTGGCCGGGAGTTTCCGCTTTGAAAAGTTTTCCCCCCCACTCTCCGCTCCCCCCTGCCCCCGCGCGGTACGGAAGGGGATAGGGCCTGGTGGCCCTGCAGGTCTTCAAAACCTGTTTATCGCCTCTAAGGGGATGGGTGGGTTCGATTCCCTCCCCCTTCCGCCATTTTTTCAACCTCCTTGTGAGCCCGCATTGCCCCAGGGTCCCGCATTAATTCGCCGAAGGCATTGAGCCCGTCAAGACCGCAAGTATCTCAATAAGTTTTCCCATCACCCCAAAACCCCTCCTCTTCTTTTTACCGGTTACACCAGGTTTTTTTAAAAGATTTTAAACGCCCGGCAGTTACCATGCCGGTAATGCACACCTTCCAAAAACGCACGCCCTGCAGGCGGACTGACTCGTCTGCGGAAAAGCGGTCTCCGGAAAGGGATTTCTCACCCCTCCCGATGCTCCGGCGTTTTTTTCAAAGCGCCAGAACCGCCCGCCCTTCAGAAGGCCCGAAAAGAGGCCCTTAAAATTCCCATTATATTTCAATACCTTAACCTCCACCCAGGTACGGCACGCTTTTTTCAATAAATAGGTGCCGTAGGGCAATCGATTCCAGGGGAGGTTTAAGGATGAAAAAGGGGCTAACCATACTCGCAGTGGCGTTATCGGCATTTTTCCTCGCAGTACCTTTTTCCCACGCCTTCGACGATGAGACCCTCCTTGCGAAACTGGTTATAGAGGACGACCAAGGGGCCCGGGAAGGTTCGGACTCCCGGGAGACCAGTGTACCTTCCTACCCGTCATACGAGGACTACTCCTTCGAGGACGTAAACCCTGTGCTCTACGAGGCTAAAACAGACGGGGGCGCCCGCCGGGACTGGAAACGCAGCGATGTCAACTTCAAAAACGACAGGATAGCCGGGATGCTTTTATACAGAGGGCCCGTTACTTCGACTGGCGGCGGCAGCGAAAAACTCTTCAAATCCCGGATACCTGACATGGAGTTCTCCTCGATGATCGGCGGGTTATCGAGGGGAGAACTACCGCAGGTAGGGTTGGCGTTGGCCACAAGCTTCCTGCTCCACGAATTAGGCCATGTAGTCGTCGCCGATTATGTGGGGGCGAGAGGCGTCAATCTCGATTTCTTCACGAGCCGGAACGGGAACTTCTTCATAGGCCATGCGAGCTATGAGAGCATGAACCGGGGTTCGGAGCTCCCCTTCAGCATGGCCGGGGAGTTCGCCGCCGACATGACCTTCGAGTACGCCCTCCAGAGCTACAGGAAGGAACCCACCCTCTACAATAAATCGCTCCTCTTCTTCAGCGGCACGGACTTCCTGAGGTACTGCGCCTATTCTTTCTACATGACGGAGGGCGACGGTCACTACGACCCCGTTGCCGTCTCGAGGGAGACGGGGATATCGCGCGACATGATATTCTCGCTGGCCCTGGCAAAGACGGCGGTAAACGCCTACAGGGTGTATTCGGGCAATGACTGGGCGATCCCCTATTTTACGGTGGACAGGTATTCGGCCACCTTCAACGTGCAGGTGAACTTTTAGCGCGGGCTCGTCGTCGGGGAATCTTTCGTAGAGGCCGCCTGTATTCTAAAGAGTGAATAAACGGGAGGGCAAGGAATGCTTCAAGAAAAAAACACCCACCCACAAAAAAACCCGCCCCCATGAGGGGGCGGGCGCGGTTTTGCTCTGTTAAAGAATATTAGAAGCTGATTTTCAGGATCTCTATGCTCTCTATAACGTTATATGTGTTAAGGTACATGTCGAAGGTCTTTACAAGCTTAAAAGAGGGCATCTTCAAGCTTAAGCTATTGTCGTCGAATTCAGAGGCCCCTGTTGCCGCATCAGACCCTGCAACAACGCTTACCGGCACTTTAACCTCCTCGGCGGGCATAAAACCCAGATTTTCATCGAGGCCGCCATTGATTACCGCTGCCGCGGCGGAGGAATCTATTGAGGTCAAAGCCGTCCCTTCGTTTTTCGTGTCCATGGCAAAAACATTGGTAGACATTACGAAAAACGCGAGGAGGAGAGTTGCTGTGAGGGCTTTTTTAATGACCGGCATTAGGACTCCTTTCTTTCAGTTAAAAAACCAGATAAGACTCCTTGTTATTATTTATAGCACAGGGCGGATGGAAAATCAAGAGAAATTGGGGGAACCTGAAAAATTTCCTTCTTCTACCCACTGCCCCCTGCCCACTGACCACCCGCCCCCGTCCCCAGCGACCATACCCCCTTTATACCATTATACCATGATCCCCTGCCCCCCCTGCCCGTCATGGACAGCCGCAGTCTCGGAAGGGGTCCTCTGGGATTACACCGTCCTTTAATGGGTGGTTAAAAAAGGCCCTGACCTCGGAAAGGCGCGGAACCTGAAGGGATGGAGGGCAATATGCTAAAACTTGACCCTCAAGAGATCGACGCTCTCTATCAGGTTGTAGTCGTTTGCGTTCTTGTCGAATACCCTCGCGCTCTTGATCGTCGGCAGTCTCAGGGCGAACTTTCCGTCTTCGACCACGATGGCCGAGCGGTCATAGATGAACTCTCCGGTGGTGAGCCCGTATGCAGCGCCGGCCAAGACGCCGAGGGCGGCTCCCGTGGGTATGTACTCGAGGTGGTCGTCGGGGTCGTCGGTGAGGAGGACTATGGCCGAGCCGACAATAGCGCCTATCACGCCGCCGTAAAGGGAACTCCTGAGGGTGTGCTTCATGGCCTCGTCGGCGAACGCCCTGGTCGAAAAAAGGCTGAATGTTACGAAGAGGAGAACCGCGAGTGTCTTTTTGATAAGTCTCATCTTGATAAGTCTCATCAATTTCCGGAACACATTTTATAGGACCCATAGGACCCGGGGACGCTATAATAGCTATTATAACATATCATATAAGATGATTTCAAGACTGAGAGCCGCGCACGTTTTTTTAGCGCAGCCCTCAGGACACCGTGCGGTAAGTGGAGGGGAGTGTGTTTACAATTTCCCTTGCTTTATAAACACACTTCTGCAATCATTAGCGGATTCACGATTGAGCGAGGACCGGGGAAAATACTTATTAATATAGCGGGTTATGATGACGTAAAAGGGATGGGCGGCTTACTTGACACCCTTTCATAACAGGCTATACTATAGAGGGAGGAGAGATGATATCGGCCGATATCTACCAGATTGCCGTTCTTTTAATCGCACTCGCCTTTCTGATTTTAGTAGTCTTTACGATTCCCACGCTTGTTCAGATGAGAAAAACAGTAAGGGCCGTTGAGGAGCTATCCTCGGAGAGTAAAAAATCGATAGAGCTCCTCAACTCGATATTAAAGAGGGCCGGTGACCAGGCCGACGACGTCGAGGAGGTGCTCAAGAAGGTAAAGGAGGTGGGCCTTAAGGTTATCGGCCTCGCCGAACTCGTGGTGGACAACATAAAGAGCCCCCTCATAACTCTTCTGAGTCTTTTCCTCGGCTTTGAATTCGGCTTCAAGAGACTGATAAAAAGGGACAAAAAGGGAGGTGAAGGAGATGTCAAATGACAAGAGTCACACTTTTTTGGCATTTGTGCTCGGTGGAATCGTAGGGGCGGCCATAGCTATCCTCTATGCCCCGGATTCCGGCAGGGAGACACGCAGAAGAATTAAAGACGGCTTCGACGACGCCGAGGACTGGGCGAGAGATAAGTACGACGACGCGAAGGACGCCGTCGAGAGCGGCACCGAGAAGGTAAAGACCATAGTGGGGGAGAGGAAAGAGGATATAAAGTCGGCTTACGAGGCCGGAAAAGACGCCTATTTCAGGGGCAAGGAAAAACTATTCAAGAAGGAACCGGTATAAAAACCGGGGGCAGCAGCGGGAGTCTGCGGGGGCCCATGAGGGGGTCCGTGAGGCAGCCGGGGAAAAGACGCGCAGAGGATAAGAGGGGATAGTATTTTACAGTCTTGAGAGCGCGCTACGGTATCCCTTTCAAAGCCCCCCTTCTCCCCCCAGAGGGGGACACAGGGGGACACAGGGGGACACAGGGGGCCAGAGGGGGACACAGGGGGACACAGAGGGGGTACGGCTCCCGGGAGGAAGGGCCTTTTCGCGGATGACAGGACCGACACCTTCGGAGCAGGAGCAACATGAGACTTACGGAAAAGTAAAAAAAGACCATAAACCCACCGCATTTCGCCTGTCGGTTTTTTTCTTTAAAATTATTACCCCTGAGATTCTTTTTACTGTGAGAGGGTCTTGAGGAGACCATATGATGTCAGGTCGACCAAAACTGACATTGAGCGTTATAAAGATAGACCCAGGGGGGTTTGTCGGGCACGTAAGCACCCATCCTGACGTAGTGGACGCGGCGAAGGAGCGTCTTTTCAGCGCCAAGGAAAAGGGCCGGATTACCGACTTCCACGTCCTGAGGTGCGGTAACGACATCGACCTCGTCGTTAGCCATTACGCCGGCCTCCTGAGCGACGATATCAAGGAACTCGCCACAGGAACCTTTAACGAATGCATCGAGGTCGCAAGAGAGCTTAAACTATCCGCGCCGGAGGTGCGGGAAACAGGGGGCCCCGAGGCCGGCAAAGACGGCCCGGCGCTCGCAGAGATAGGGTTCGTTGAGAGGGAGAGTGAGCCCGTTGTCGTATTCATGTCCAACAAGACGACAAGGGGCGCCTGGAACCTCCCCATATACAAGATATTCGCGGACCCCTTCAACACCGTCGGCCTCGTGCTCGACCCCGAGATGTTCGAGGGCTTTTCCTTCAAGGTCCTTGACGTGAAGGACGGCACCGAGGTCATGCTCTCCACCCCCGCGGACATCTACGCCATCCTCACCCTTGTAGGCATCTCATCGAGATACGTCATAAGCTCCGTCGTCAGGAACTCGGACGGCGAGGCGGCCGCGGCCGTATGCACATCGAGGCTGGCCCCGGGCGGGCAAGTGGCCCTCTCAGGCGACAACCCCCTTGCGGTCATGCGGTGTCAGGCGGGCCTTCCGGCCGTTGGCGAGGTGATGGAATCCTTCGTCCTGCCCCACCTCGTGGAGGGATGGATGGGGGGCGTTCACAGCGGACCGCTGATGCCCGTGCCATTTTACGAGGCGAACCCGACCCGCTTCGACGGCCCTCCGAGGCTTATCGGGGCGGGTTTCCAGGTCTCCAACGGCCGGCTCATAGGCCCCCACGACATGTTCGACGACCCGAGCTTCGACGAGTCAAGGCGGCTTGCGAATACCATTACCGAATACATGAGAAGGCACGGCCCCTTCCAGCCCCATCTCCTGTCGCACACTGAGCGCGGACACAGGACACTGCCCATAGTAATAAACAGGCTTAAACAGCGCTTCGGAAGATAGCCCGACTGTGGCAGAAGACTTTCGGATGCTTCGCACTGACATGACCGTCCCCTGTTAATAAGCGCCGTAGGGGCTAACGCCCCTGGCACCGGGACTTAACACCGAACAACGACTCCGCCATTGGGCAAAACCGAGAAAAAACTCTCCGCCGGAAAGCTCCCCATAAAGGTACTCGAGAGGTTCCTCAAGAGGTACGCCTCGGCGGACACTCGCGTGGTCGTGGGAGCGGCCGTGGGGTTGGATTCCGCGGTAATAGACTTCGACGACAGGTACCTCATAGCAAAGACCGACCCCATCACCTTCGTCGCCGAGGACATCGGCGTATACGCCATACACATAAACGCGAACGACATAGCCGTCATGGGGGGAATTCCGAGGTGGTTCCTCGCCACCGTACTCCTTCCAGAAGGCTCTTCCACCGTGGGGTCCGCCGAGCGCATATTCTCACAATTGAGCCGCGCATGCAGGGGGCTCGGGGTGAGCCTTTGCGGAGGGCACACGGAGGTCACCTTCGGCATAGACAGGCCGATCGTCATCGGGCAGATGCTCGGCGAGGTCGAAAAGGAAGGCCTTATTACCTCAGCGGGGGCGAGACCCGGTGACGCCATCATACTCACGAAGGGAGTGGCCGTGGAGGCGACGAGCATTATGGCGAGGGTAAAGGAGGTAGAGCTCCTCAAGAAGGGTTTTTCGAGGAGGTTTGTCTCGAGGTGCAAAAACTTCCTGCAAAACCCGGGCCTGAGTGTGTTAAAGGAGGCGCAGGTGGCTATAAGAAGCGGCCGGGTGCGCGCCATGCACGACCCCACGGAGGGCGGGCTCGCCTCCGGGCTCCATGAGCTCGCCATAGCCTCGAGTTGCGGCATACTGGTGGAGAGGGAGAAGATACCCGTATTCCCCGAGACGAAAAGGCTATGCGAGTTCTTCGGGCTCGACCCCCTCGGAATCATCGCCTCGGGCTCGCTCATAATCTCGGTGGACCCCGGGGATGCCCCCCGGGTGGCAAGGGCCCTCGAGAGGTCCGGCATCCGGGCCTCACGCATAGGGGTGGTGAGGCAAAAGAGGTCCGGGGTGAAGATCCTCGACGAAAAGGGCTTGAGGCCGCTGGGATTGCCTGAAAGGGACGAGATAACGAGGATTCTTTGACGCTCGCCCCGCCCCCCCCGCCCCCCCGATCCATCTCCTTCATGCTATAATTAAGACACGAGGCATTACACGAGGCATTAAAGGTTTCCTGGACATAAGCGCCTGTGTTATAATTTTTATTTCCTGGCACGTCGATTTTTTAAGATATTATATGGCCTGTGCCTGTTGCCGGCCGAAGGGCCCCAGATTGCCGGATTAAAACTCACAGAGGAGGTTCACTGGATGAAAGGGCCGAGGATTATGAAGAAAAAGGCTATCGACACGGAAAAAGACCCCTATCTTTTGAAGATAAGCCCGAACGACTGCGCGGTGTGCAAGAAGTGCGGAGCCGTATACCACGACAAGAGGTGGAGCCTCGCGAAGAAGGCCGCGGAAAAGGCGTCCGGGAAAAAGGCCGTAGAGGTCCTCTGTCCCGCCTGCCAGAAGATAAAGGACAGGTTCGTCGGCGGCTACGTAACTCTCAAGGGCTCCTTCGTCAAGGACCACACGGAGGAGATACTGAACCTCATCAGGAACAAGGAGAAGAGGGCCATGTACCACAACCCCCTCAACCGTATAATTGATATAAAGGAAGCGAGGGGCAAGATTGAGATAACAACGACTACGGACAAGCTCGCCCAGAGGATTGGACAGATGATTAAGAAGTCCTTCAAAGGGGAGCTCGAGTACAAGTGGAGCGAGGACGTCAAGCTCGCCAGGGTAAACTGGACGAGAGAGGATTGAGCAGCCCCCTCCAGGTGCTCATTAACGATTCTCTGCTTTACTATTTCCGGGCTCTTTTTACCGGAGACAACCGATGATTTTTTCGCGCCGCGAAAAGGGTCTTGCCCAGGAGAAGTCATGAGAGAGGCGCGGCTTTACAACCGCCATGAGGACGGCTCGGTCGACTGCTTTCTCTGCTCCTTCCACTGCCGCATATCCGACGGGAAGAGAGGCATATGCGGGGTGAGGGAGAACGCGGGGGGAACCCTCTTCACCCTCGTCTACGGCCGCCTCGCAGCCGAGCACATAGACCCAATCGAGAAAAAGCCCCTCTTCCACTTCCAGCCCGCTTCAAGCTCCTATTCCATCGCCACTGTGGGGTGCAACTTCAGGTGCCTTCACTGCCAGAACGCCGAAATCTCCCAGATGCCCAGGGAGAGGAAAAAGATCGCCGGAGAGGACGTCCTGCCGGAGGAGATCGTAAACCAGGCCTACTCCACGGGATGCGCCTCCATCTCTTACACCTATACCGAGCCCACGATATTCTTCGAGTACGCATACGACACGGGTGTGCTCGCAAAGGAGAAGGGCCTCAAGAACGTCTTCGTCACCAACGGCTACATGACCAGAGAGTGCCTCGACGAGATGAGGGGCGTGCTCGACGCCGCGAACGTGGACGTAAAGTCCTTTTCCGAGGATTTCTACAGGAAGGTCTGCGGGGGCGCGAGGCTCGCCCCGGTGCTCGAGAGCATCGAGTACATGAGGGAGCTCGGGATATGGGTCGAGGTCACCACCCTCGTAATCCCCGGCTTCAACGACTCCGAGGAGGAGCTGAGGGAGATCGCCCGGTGGATCCATAAGACGGACAAAACGATGCCCTGGCATATAAGCGCCTTCTACCCTGCGTACAAGATGTTGGACGTGCCGGCCACCCCGGTGGAGACGGTCGTTCGCGCCCGCGAGATAGGCATCGAGGAGGGGCTCAGGTACGTCTACACGGGCAACGTCCCCGGGCTCCCGGGAGAGTCCACCTTCTGCTACAACTGCGATAAACTCATAATAGACAGGCGGGGCTTCGTCGTCAGGAAGAACGCCATCAGGGACTCAAGGTGCCCGTATTGCAAAGTAGTCATAGACGGAGTCGACCTATAGGGGCTTTTTACCCCGGATCACAGGCGCGCCTCATGGAGGGCTTCCGTGAGGACGAGGAAAGGAGGCCGAGATGCTTGCAGAGTTCAGTATCGTTCCCATAGGGACGGGAGAGAGCATGGGGGAGGCCATAGCGAGTGTATTAAGGGTCGTGGACGAGAGCGGCATCCCTTACAGGGCCAACGCCATGGGCACCGTCGTCGAGGGCGAGTGGGACAAGGTGATGGCGCTCATAAAAAAGTGCCACGACGAGGTGATGAAAAAGGCCCCGAGGGTCATCTCGAGCATATCCATAGACGTAAGGCCCGGGAAACCCCTCGACAGGCTCACAGGGAAGCTCGCCTCCGTCGAGAAGAGGCTCGGCAAGGAGCTAAAGAAATAGTCGAGATCGACGGGAGCTGGGGCGAAGGCGGGGGGCAGGTCTTGAGGACCTGCCTCACGCTGGCCTGCCTTACGGGGACCCCTGTCAGGGTATTCAACATAAGGGCGGGGAGGAGGTCTCCCGGCCTCAGGCCCCAGCACGTATTGAGCGCCTCTGCGGCGGCGCACATAACCGGGGGCGCGCTAACCGGGGCGGAACCCGGCTCCAGGGAGATAACCTTCACCCCCGGCCCCTTGAGCGCCGGGACCTATACCTTCGACGTGGCCGCCGAGAGGGCGAGCGCGGGCTCCACGGGGCTCGTCTTCCAGACGCTTGCCCTGCCGCTCTCTTTCGCCCCCGGCACTTCGAGGGTTATAATAAAGGGCGGCACCCACGTGGAGTGGAGCCCCTCGGCCGATTACATAAAAGAGGTCTTCCTCCCGGCGGTAAAAAAGGCCGGAGTCGATATCGAGGTGGAAAACCCGGTCAAGGGTTTTTACCCCGTCGGAGGCGGAGAGCTCCTCGTTACCATCAAACCCTGCGTAAGGCCGCTCCTTCCCGTAACCCTGACAGAAAGGGGCGCCATCACAAGAATAAGCATCCTCTCCACCGTAGCCAACCTCCCTCTATCCATAGCGAAGAGACAGCTCGACCGGGCGCAAGAGCGCCTCGGAGGCCTCGGGGCCCACGTCCTGGGCGAGAGTGTCGAGGTAAGGTCCCCGGGCAGGGGCACCGCGGTATTTATCCTCGCCGAGTTCGAGAAGACGAGGGCGGGGTTTTCCGCGCTCGGCGCGAGGGGAAAGAGGGCCGAGGCCGTCGCGGACGAGGCCGCGGAGAGTTTCCTCGCCTACCTCGGGGCCTCGGGAGTCCTCGACCCTCATCTCTCGGACCAGGTTATGCTACCCATGGCCCTTGCCGAGGGCGTCTCGGCCGCCACGACCACCGAGGTCACCGGTCATCTCAGGACGAACATCCACGTGATAGAAAAGTTCCTGCCCGTAAAATTCGACATCCGGGGCGAGACGGGAAGAGAGGGCCAGGTAACGGTAGCAGGCGCGGCCTACCGGGGCAAAGAGTAAAGGCCCGCCTTTAAATTGCGAAGGCCTCCGGCTTCTGATAGACTTAAACCAAAGGGAAAATTTTTAACGAATTCAGTAACTTCTAACCAAGATGCGAGAGGGCGAAAAATGCCGCGGGGCATAAGGCTTTTCAGGGTCCTGGGTATCCAGATATCCATAGACTATACCTGGTTCATAGTCTTCATACTCTTTGCCTGGAGCCTCTCCTTCGGGTACTTCCCCCACTACTACCCCGGTCTCGACAGGACCCTTTACATGGTAATGGGCACCGTCTCCGCCCTCCTGCTCTTCGCCTGCGTCCTCGTACACGAGCTATCGCACTCCTATACGGCCAACAGGCTCGGTCTCGACATAAGCGAGATAACGCTCTTTATCTTCGGGGGCGTGGCGCAGCTCACCAAGGAGCCCGAGGACGCGGCCACCGAGCTCAAGATAGCCGTGGCAGGGCCCATAGCGAGCGGGGTCCTCGCCGTCATCTTCTATCTCGCCTCGAGGGTGGTTACGGCCGAGGTCCACGCGGTGGCAAACGCAATACTCGCCTACCTCTCGCTCATAAACGCCATGCTCCTCGTCTTCAACATGATACCCGGGTTCCCCCTCGACGGGGGCAGGGTCCTGAGGGCCGCGTGGTGGGCGAAGACCGGGGACTTGAACGCCGCCACTAAAGCCGCGAGCCAGATTGGCAAGGGCTTCGCACTCTTCCTCATACTGATGGGCTTCCTGCAGGTCTTGACGGGCAACTTCATAGGCGGCATGTGGATGGTCCTCATAGGGGTCTTCCTACAGCAGGCCGCCGCGAGCGGGTACCAGCAGCTCGTGATCAAGAGGGTCCTCGAGGGCGTAAGGGTCCGTGACGTCATGTCCAGGAAGGTCGTCTCAGTGAACGAGGACATGACCGTCTCCGAGGCGGTGGACGCCTACTTCTTTCGATATCACTTCGTGAGCTTCCCCGTGGAGTCGATGGGAAGGGTCGTTGGCATACTCTCTCTAAACCAGGTGAGGTCGGTGGACAAAGAGAGATGGGCCGATACCCCGGTAAAGGACGTCATGGTGGGGCTCGAGCCCGGAGAGCTTCTCGGCCCTAACGACAACGCCCTCGAAACACTTGCAAAGATAACGACGAGCAAGACGGGCAGACTCCCCGTGGTCGACAGGGGAGAGCTCGTGGGTATCGTCTCAAGGGGGGATATAATAAAACTTATAGAGTTTAAGATGCTCCTGCGGAAGTGACTTTTTATTGAGAGAACCTTTTTGAAAAAAGGTTCTCTCAAACTCTCTCCAAAAACTTTTAGCTATTTATCCCACGCAGGGGGACCCCTCTCGTGCGAATTTCATCTCCGGGGGTCCCCCTGCGTGGGATAGCCATAAGTCTTTGAAGGGGGTCCGGGGGAAACTTTCTTCAGAAAGTTTCCCCCGGGAAAAAGCTACTGCTTCCCAGTAACCTTGCGGCCGTGGAGCGGCTGGACGGGCCTGTTGTTGTCCTCGATTATTCCGGCGAAGGCCTCTATCTGCTCTCCGGAGAGTTGTACCGGGTTCTTAAGGACGATCCACTTTACGCCCTCTGTGCAGGGGGGTGTCGTAAGGGAGCCCGAGTAGGTATAGTAGGACCTGTCCTTGGGCAGGAGTTTCTCTGCCTCTACCGCGCCCTTCACTGTCATCGCATCGCTCTTCTCTTCGGGCAGGTTGGCCCAGACGCCCGAGAGGGCCTCGTTCTCCGTGCCCACTTCCATCATCACTCCGACGACGGCGAGGTTGCCGTCCTTGTCCCTGTGAACGAGGTGCATCTCCATGTCCGAGAATTCGCCCTTTACGGTGTGCTCGCTCGGGCCGTGGAAGTGGAACTGGAGGAGGTCGTATTTCACGCCGTCCACCTCTATGGAGCTCCCCTCGTCGTAGTTGACCTGGACGGTGTGGCCGTTATTGAGTATGTTTATCCTGGAGGACTTGTAGTTGAACGTTATCGCCTTCAGGTCAGCTCCCGCGGCGTCCTTTATATCTACGGGCGACTGGCTCTTGCCCGAGGAGCACGCCTTGTACTCCTCGGAGATCCCTGCCCAGTGCTCGGGGCCCTCTTCGCCCTCGTAACCCCAGTGAGCATTGTGACCGCCTGCCGCAAAAGAGCCGGTGCAGAAGAAAAGGCTAAGAACGAAGAGAAGAAGAACTACGGGACTTCTCGAGACGAGACCCTTTCCGAAACGCATCGTTTTGATTCTCCCTTCCGCTTTTTTTGTTTTTCCCCTCAGTGGGCCTAAGGGGCCTACCTGTCGGGTTTTCTGAAAAAGAGGTCGTGAATGGTATATAGCTCCGTGACCTCGTATTCCTTTACCCCCGCCGGGAGATTTATCGTCACCTCGTCTCCGGGGGCCTTGCCCATGAGGGCGCTCCCCACGGGGGAGTTTACGGAGATCTTCCCGTTCTTCGGGTCCACCTCCTCGGGCGTTACCAGCTCGTAGACCACCTCGGAGCCCGTCTCCTGGTCCTCGAGGTGCACCCTCGAGCCGAAACCCACGGCATCCCTGGGGACGTTGTCGAGTTTGATGGAGACGAGGGTGTTTATCCTCGAGGAGAGGTGCGCCATCCTGGCCTCGAGGTAACTCTGCCTCTGCTTGGCGGCCTCGTACTCGGCGTTCTCCCTGAAGTCCCCGTGCGCCGCGGCCTTCCTCAGTTCCTTTGGCACGTCTATTCTGAGCTCCTTTTCCACCTTCTGGAGCTCTTTCTTTAGTTCCTTTAATATCGGCAGTTCTTCCATAACTCCTTCCTAAAGCTCCATTGCCACTATGCTCTCCATGTGGTATGTCCTGGGGAAGAGGTCTATGAGGCAGGCCCTGAACTTGCGGTAACCGCCATCTCTCAATATGGACAAATCCCTTGCAAGCGTGGGCGGGCTGCAGGAGACGTAGACGATTTTTCCGGGCTTGAGGCGAGCTAAAAACCTGCTCACCTTTTTCGCGCCTTCCCTGGGAGGGTCTAATACTACCACACCGGGAACGCTGGTTTCAAGGTCTTTGGCGCTGAGCTCAAGCCACTTGGAGACGTCCGATTTGTGGAATTCAACGCAGAGGACGCCGTTGGAGGTGGCGTTGGCCCCGGCTGCCTTTACCGCCCTGCGCTCCGATTCCACGCCTACGGTTTCCTTTGCCAGACTCGCAAGGGGTAGCGTCAGGTTTCCAACACCTGAGAAGAGGTCCACCGCCATCTCTGTGCCTTTGGGCCCCGCGTATTCGATGAGCTTTTTTACGAGTGTTTCGTTGCCCGAAGGGTTTACCTGGGAGAAGACCCCTATGGGGGCGCGGTACTTAAAGCCTCCGGCCTCGTAGTCAAGGGAGGTGCCGCCCGCCGAAAAAAGGGGCATGCCTCCGGGCCTTGAAGGCCCGACGGGCCTTACCTCAATGCCCTTAAGCCCCGGGATACGGTCAAGAAGTACTTTCCAGGGAAACCCCTTCCCTTCCTTGCTCACATGGAAGAGTGCCACGGTCCTGCCGTCACCCTGCCCCACGCCTAACTCTAAGGTGGAGACAATGGTCTTGGTCTTGGTCGTACCCGATTCCCGGAAAAAGGACTTTATCCCCCTGAAGGCGTCGTTTATAAGGGGGTCGAGGAGCGGACACTCCTCGATATCGACGACCCGGTTGGTTAGAGCCTCGAAAAATCCCCAATCGGCGCCATCAACGTGAAACCTCGCCCTCGAGCGGTAAAAATACTCCTTTTCCGAGGCCACCGGGGCGTCGAAGGCCACCTCATGGAGCCCGCCTATCCTCCTTAGCGTCTCTTCGAGTATCTTCTGTTTCCACGAGACCTCTTCGGGATATCGGATGTGCTGGAAGCTGCACCCGCCGCAGACGCCGAAGACAGGACATACCGGTTCCGTGCGAAGCTCCGATGGTTTCATAAGCTCCACACACACGCCCTCGGAAAAGCTCTTCTTTTCCGACGTGACATCAACGACGGCCGAATCCCCCGGGGCGGTAAAGGGGACGAAGACGACCTTGCCTCCGATCCTTCCCACGCCCTTTCCGCCGAAGGCGAGACCCGTTATGGCAACTCTTTCTCTCATGAACGTCTTCCAAACCGGGGGGAAACAATTTAAAAAAAGTTCCCCCCGGACTCCCCTCAAAAATTTTTAGCTATTTCCCGTTAAGATTGCTTCGTTGCCCGGGGCAATAGAATAAAAGTCTTTGAAGGGGGTTTTAGGGGGAAACTTTTTCCAAAAAGTTTCCCCCTAACATCTCCTGTATTTTTTTAAGGAGCGTAACCCTGCCGTCGTGGGTGAGCGAGGAAAAAAGGACGGGGTCTTCGATGTCGAAGGCCCTTTTTATCCCGGCGGCCCTTGAGTTCAACTTGTTCCTTGAGAGCTTGTCCGCCTTGGTCAGCACCATTACTACGGGTATCTTTAACCTCTCAAGCCAGTCGAAGACTAACTCCTCTGTCTCCCCCGGGTCCCTTCTCGGGTCGAGGATGACGAGCGCCCCTCTTAGCGCAGCGCGCCCGGCCACGTACTCCCCGACCATCTTCTCCCAGGAGATTTTTTCGCTTCTGGGGACCCGGGCGTAGCCGAAGCCCGGAAGGTCCACGAGGTAGAACTCGCCGTTAACCCTGTAGAAGTTGACGGTCCTGGTCTTTCCCGGCTCAGAGCTCGTCTTGGCGAGCCCCTTCCTCTTGACGAGGACGTTTATGAGGGAGGACTTGCCCACGTTGCTCCTGCCGATGAGGACGACCTCCGGAAGCCCGTCTCCCGGGTACTGCGATCTCCTTACGGCGCATGCCGCAAACTCCGCCGATTTTATCCTCATGAACTTTCCGGGGGAAAACTTTCTGAAGAAAGTTTT
>DATEAM010000161.1:0-5869 GCA_035288385.1 Thermodesulfobacteriota bacterium | reverse complement strand
CGGACGGTCAGGCGAGGGGGGCGAGGGGGGCGAGGGAGTTGATGAAAAGGCATCTAAAGGCGTTCATGTTCTTAATCTTCCTGATGCTCCTCTCTGGTTTCGACTTCACGACCCGCTCCATACCGATAGAGGAGATACAGGGAGGCGGGCCTCCCAGGGACGGCATACCCGCGTTGACTGACCCGGTCTTCGTCCGCGCCGGGGGGGCTTTTCTTCCGGGTTTTAGGGCCCCGGGGACGCGTGCGCGAATAAAACCCCGGGGTTTCTTGTCTTGTCTATCCCTCACAACTTATGATAAGAATTAAAACGTCGGCGTGCGAAAAAAATCCTTTACGGAGGGTTGATGGACTGGTTTCGGCAGATCGCTTATATCGTTGCCCTGCTCCTCGCCGTCATAGCCTTCGGCGTGCTGGGGTTGATGTTGATAGAGGGCTGGGGTCTGCTCGACGCCCTGTACATGACCCTCATAACCATATCCACCGTCGGCTACAAGGAGGTCCATCCCCTCTCGCCCTACGGGAAGCTCTTTGTGCTCCTGCTTATTGTCCTGGGCGTGGGGAGTTTTTTCTATATAATAACGAAAATTGCCGAGTTCGTGGTCTCGGGGCAGTTCGGAGGCGCCCTGGGGAGGAGAAAGATGAAAAAGACGATAGACGCCTTGAGGGACCATTTCATCATCTGCGGCTTCGGCCGCGTGGGCCAGCAGGTGGCCATGGAGCTCGAAAGGGAGGGGGTGCCCTTCGTAGTGGTGGACAACAACCCCGAGTCAATACAGAGCTGCGAGAACTACGGTTTCCTCCACATAGACGGCGACGCCACTAACGACGACGTTTTGAAGGAGGCGGGGATACTGAGGGCGAAGGGGCTCGTTACCGCAACAGACTCGGACGCAGATAACGTCTACATATCCTTGAGCGCCAAGGCTCTTAAAAAGGACCTCTTCGTCGTGGCCAGGAGCAACCTCGAAAAGTCCGAATACAAGCTCATCAAGGCCGGGGCCGACAGGGTCATCTCGCCTTACAGCATAGGGGGCAGGAGGCTTGCGAGCCTGCTTCTTCGCCCGGCCGTGGTGGATTTTCTCGACGTGGTCATGCACAGCAAGGATATAGAGCTTTTAATGGAGGAGGTCCTCGTTCACCCGAGGTCCACCTTCGCAGACATCACCATGGAGGAGGCGCGGAAGAGGTGCATAAAGGGCGCCAACATCCTGGCTATAAGGAAAAAGGACCAGGAAAGGTTCGTGCCGAACCCCCAGTCCGACATGGTGATAGAGAAGGGGGACAAATTGATCGCCCTCGGAACGAGGGCGCAATTAAAGGAGCTTGAGGGCCTGACATGACCTGGTGGGACCGGGAAGGGCCAGGCTCCGGTGTCCCGGGAAACCGGACCGTTAACCCCCGGGTCGACGCCGACCCGGGGGTTAACGGTCTTGAGCGAGAGGCTCAACTTGAAGAGGCGTTTTTGACCCATGACTGAAAAATTCTTTTTAGGCCTTGTGGGCGTAATAGTCGCGGGGATTTCAGCGCAGTGGCTCGCATGGAGGCTCAAGTTCCCCTCCATACTGCTGCTCCTCATATTCGGCATCGTGGCAGGGCCGGTAACGGGGCTCATAAACCCCGACGAGCTCCTCGGTGAGCTGCTCTTCCCCGTGGTCTCGCTTTCCGTCGCCATAATACTCTTCGAGGGCGGTTTGAGCCTGAAGTTCTCGGACCTCAAGGCAACGGGGAGCGTGGTGCACAGGCTCATAACCACGGGCGCCCTTGTGAGCTGGTTCGGCGCCGCCGCCGCCGCACATTACATACTCGGTTTCGACCTGCCTTTGGCCGTGCTCCTCGGCGCGATACTCGTTGTCACGGGCCCGACGGTCATAATACCGCTTCTAATGCACGTCAGGCCCTCGGAAAAGGTCGCAAGCGTGCTCAAGTGGGAGGGCATCCTCATAGACCCCATAGGGGCCGTCCTCGCCGTGCTCGTCTACGAGGCCATCCTTGCGGGGCAGTTCCACGCCGTGCCAGAGCTGGCGATCCAGGGCATCATATACACGCTCTACGCCGGCATAGGCATAGGGGCCGCAGCGGCCTTCTTCCTCGTCCTCATGCTCAAGTACTACTGGGTCCCCGATTTTCTCCATAACCCCGTGGCGCTCCTCCTCGTCGTCTGCTCCTTCAGCATTTCGAACCTTTTGCAGCCCGAGTCCGGCTTCCTCGCCGTAACGGTCATGGGCGCGCTCCTCTCGAATCAGAAGAGTGTCGCCATAAAACACATCATAGAATTCAAGGAGAACCTGAGGGTGCTCCTTATAGCCATCCTCTTCATACTCCTCGCCGCGCGCTTAAGTACCGATGACCTCAAGCTCCTTACCCTGGGGAGTTTCGCCTTCCTCGTCGTCCTTATAGCCGTCGTGCGCCCCCTGTCGGTCCTGGTCTCCACGTTTTTCTCCAGGCTCAAGTGGAGGGAGAGGGGTTTTATAGCCTTCATAGCCCCCAGGGGCATAGTGGCCGCGGCCGTGGCATCCGTCTTTGCCATAAGGATGGTGGAGGCCGGCTACCCCCAGGCGGAGAAGCTGCTGCCCGTTACCTTCATGGTCATCATAGGCACGGTGCTCTTCTACGGGCTCGGCGCCTCGGCCATATCGCGGGGCTTCAAGGTGGCCCAGGCCAGGCCCCAGGGCTTTTTCCTCCTCGGCGCACACTCCTGGGCCGTTACCATCGCCGAGGCCATCAAGGACGCCGGATACAAGGTAATCGTCACAGACACCAACCCATCGAGCGTCTTCTTCGCGAGGATGAGGGGCGTGAGCGCCTATTACGGGAACGGGCTTTCGGAGAGGATATTCATGGACGTTGACATGGAGGGGATTGGAAGGCTCCTGGCGCTGACCCCGAACGACGGAATTAACTCGCTCGCCGTCCTTCGCTTCAACGAGGTCTTCGACCGCTCTGAGCTCTATCAGCTCGCGCCGAGGAAAAAGGAGGAGCGGGCCGAGACAAAGGAGGTGCCGAAACACCTGAGGGGCAGGTTCCTCTTCGGGGCGGATATAAACTACGATTACCTCTCCATGCGGTTTGCCTCCGGGGCGGTTCTCAAGAAGAGCAGGCTCACCGAGGAGTTTGACTTCGAGGCCTTCAAGGAGCGCTATAAAACGGCGATCCCCCTCTTTCTCATAGACGAGGAGGGGGATATCTTCGTCTTCACCCCCGAAACCGCTCTGAGGCCCAGGCCGGGCCATACGCTCATAAGCCTGGTGGACAGGGCCGAGGAATAGCCCGCCCCCTGAACAAAAGGGGACTCAGGGAAAGGGTATGTACCTCAAGCCCGTCTCGTCCTTTACCAGGAGCGTGCCCTTGAGCTGCTTCCCGTCCCTCAGGTAGGCGAGGATTTTCTCTATATCCTCTTCCGGCGTGCCCGTAATCCGCTTCTTTACGACGAATATGGCGTCTGTGACCCCTATCCCCCTGTTCCTTTCCTCTTTGTAAAGGTCGTCGAGAGCGCTCTTGATATTCTTGTTCGCGGCGTTGTAGATGACGTATTCGAGGAGGTTTTTGTTCATATCGTCCTTGGCCTCATTGACCGAGATATCCCTTAGAAGGGCGGCCTCGTCATGGGCGTACGCCTCGATGCCTTGAGACGCCGACGCCTTGAGGTACTTTTTAAGGACCCTGTCGGCCTCCTCCTCGTTATACTCGCCAAGCTTCTCCAGGTTCCCCCAGATGACGTAGTTGCTGCCGGCTACGAACCCCGCGACGAAGGTGCCCTTCTTCTCATCGTCCCACTTCACCCAGTCAACTCCGTTGTACTCGCCCCCTATGCCGCCTGCCTGGGAATACCCGGCGCACAGAAGCAAAAACATCAGGCTCAGGATAACTTTCTTCATGGCCTCTCCCGTTTTGTTTTTTTGATTTGTTCCCTGAATGGAAGGAGTCTTTTGTTGAAGACCCGCCTCAAAGGATGAGACGATTATATTCAACGCAGATTAAAGCGGGATTAGAAGACCCCGGGCTCAAAAGGGACCCGGGGTCTTCCTTATGGCGAGACTTGCCCTGTGCGGCGGGATTCCGGCTTAACGGTCAGGGGCTTGTCTCCTTGAGGATATCTTCTATCCAGGAGAGCGTGGCCACGGCCCCGGGCCAGCCTATGGTGGTTACGGCAAGGAGGGCCGTGTGGTATATCTCCTCGGCCGATATCCCCTCTTCCCTTGCCCTCCTCGCATGGGAATGGACCGCCCCCTCGGAGCCCGCGCCTATGGCTATGCCGAGCTTTACGAGGCGCTGGGTCCTTGCGTCGAGGCCTGGAAGACTACTTATGGTCCTGCCCAGTTCGTCGTACTTTTTCCATACCTGTGGGTATCTCTCCATGACCTTGGTGAAGAATTCTGGCAGTTCTCCTTTCATGATCGCACCTCCGGCGTCTTTGAATGCGGAAACAGGGGAAAAGGTCACCTCGATTTCTTCCTGACCGCGGGGCACCTTCCGCTCCTGGTGATTATCCCCTTGTAGGCCCTCACTTCACTCCTCTTGTTCTTCAAGAAACCTCTCAACGCGTCCTTCGTATCCCTGTGAGATACCAGCGGGATTGCGTCGGCGAGCCTTTCGACGAGCCTCTCCTCTCTTCTGAGGATGTCCTTTATCGCCGTGACGGATTTGGCCATTCCCTTTGCTCCTTTCTTCTGGTTTATAATTTAAAAATAGCAGGGTTTTCAAGAATATCAAGCCCCGGTGCCGAAGGGGGAGGCTGGGGGGAAGGGGTGAAAAGGTCTGCTAAAAGTTGTTTAATGAAATAACAGGCTCGTGGAAGGCAACTATGGATGAAAAAGAGATGAAGGAATACCTTGGGAGGTGCGGGTCTCACTCACTGGCCTGCTCAACGCTCCAGCCCCGGTCTCCCTCCCCCTCCGGGCAGGATTAGGACGACGCCCCCTTAAGGGTTAAGGGCCCTCCACTTGGGGTCAAGGCCCCTTACGTAGTCCTTAAGCTCCGCGGCGAAGGGAGAGTATGCCTCTATTTCGTCGTATTCCATCACCGTGTTGTAGTACTGGAGCCTCAGTACATCCCCCTCGGAGTAATCGGGCAAAAGGCCGGAGAAGAAAAACCCGAGGTCCTCGGCCATTATCGACGCCTCGGTGGTAAAGGGGTTTTTTAGGTCGAGGTCGAGGTAAATGGCGCCGAAACCCTTGTTCTCGAGCTCTACGAGCTTGGCCCTCATCCTCTTTCCTATGTCCCTGCCGTAGTCCTTCACCTCAACTACGGCCGTCCTGTGGGAGGGTTTCAAAGAGAGCTGTATCGTGGACTCCTCGGCCATGGTCTCCGTGGGGATGAAATAAGGGGCCTCGAAAGACCTCTCGACCCCGATGCCTGCGTATATCCTCTCGAGCATGGACCTGTGCCTCGGGGGGAGAAAGACGTTCTTCTTGTCGGGCCCCTTAAGGTACTTGAAAAAGGTCATGACGCTGCCGGCGCCCTCAAGCGACCTGTCCCTGAGCATCTTTACGGACCCCGGAGGGAAACACCCGAGCTGGAGGGCCGTCTCGGCGAACCCGAACTTCAGGTTCGTCCTCTGGCTAAGGACATGCATGGTGAAGGCGTTTCCGTAAAGGGCGGCGAAGCCGCGCCTCCCGGCCATCTCCATCAGGAAGTTGAGCATCGACTTCATTATGCCCCTTCCCCTTAACTTGGGCTCCACCACGGCGGCCCCTATCTCGGCGACCCTGCCGTTGGGCCTCGGAAGCAGAGCGAAGTGACCTATGACCTCACCCTTCTCCGTTAAGGCCACCGCCGAGATCATCCTGCCCTCCCTGTTCATCGCCTCTATCCTCTCGGGGAAGTAGAGGTCTTCCTTAAGGTATGTGTACTTGTACGCCCGGTATATGCAC
>DATEAM010000160.1:0-8465 GCA_035288385.1 Thermodesulfobacteriota bacterium | reverse complement strand
TGTAAGAAAGGTCTCCCCCCAGACCCCCCTTCCAAAGACTTTCGGCTATCCCATGGCGGGAGACCCCCGGGAGATGAAATTCGCGCAAGATGGGGTCTCCCCCTCATGGGATAAATAGCTAAAAGTTTTTGAAGGGAGCTTGAGGGAAACTTTTTTCAAAAAGTTTCCCTCAAGAAAATCTCGTCGGAGGGTTTTTGGGGATGCATTATTTCCAGTACAGGGGCGCGAGCCTTTTTGCCGAGGGCGTGAGGGTGGAGAGGATAGCGGAAGAGGCGGGCACCCCTGTTTTCATATACAGTCAGAGGACGCTAAAGAGGCATTACGAGGCCTTTGGCTCGGCCTTTAAAAAGGCGGCGCACATAATCTGTTATTCCGTGAAGGCCAACTCCAACCTCTCGGTCCTGAAGACCTTCGCGGACCTGGGCAGCGGCTTCGACATAGTCTCCGGCGGGGAGCTCTTCAGGGCCTTGAAGGCAGGGGCTGACCCGGCCCGGGTGGTCTTCTCGGGCGTGGGCAAGACAGAGGAGGAGATAGCCTATGCCCTTAAAAAGGGCATCCTCATGTTCAACGTGGAAAGCCCCCAGGAGCTCAAGACCCTCGATGCCGTGGCCGGCAGATTAAGGAAAAGGGCACGGTTCGCCATAAGGGTGAACCCGGACGTGGACCCCCGGACTCACCCCTATATTTCAACGGGCCTGAAGAAGAACAAGTTCGGGGTGGAGTCATCCGAGGCGATAGGTCTCTACGTACACGCCAGGGACAACCTCAAAAACGTCGAGGCCGTTGGCATAGACTGCCACATAGGCTCCCAGCTTACCAGGATAGGCCCCTTTGTGGAGGCCCTTAAAAAGACGAAGAGGCTCGTAAAGACCTTGAGGCGGGAAGGGGTGGAGATAAGATACCTCGACATGGGCGGCGGGCTCGGCATAACCTACGACAAAGAGGCCCCCCCGCACCCGAGCAAGTACGGAAACGCCGTCATAAGAGAGACCCGGGGGCTCGACGTAACGCTCATATTCGAGCCCGGAAGGGTCATCGTGGGCAACGCGGGAATATTGGTCACGAAGGTAATTTATACCAAGAAGACGCCCTATAAGAACTTCATAATAGTCGACGCCGCAATGAACGACCTCGCCAGACCGAGCCTGTACGGCTCGTACCACGCCATAAAGGCCGTAAGGGACGGCACGGGTACCGAGATAACCGCAGACGTGGTCGGCCCCGTATGCGAGTCCGGGGACTTCCTCGCGAAGGACAGGTTGCTTCCCGACGTAAAACCCGGGGAGTTTCTGGCCGTAATGAGCGCGGGGGCCTACGGGTTTACCATGTCCAGTAACTATAACTCGCGCCCTCGGGCCGCGGAGGTCATGGTAAGGGGCAGAAGTTTCTCCGTCGTCAAGAAGAGGGAGAGACTCGAAGACCTCGTAAGGGGGGAGGCTGTTTCCTGAGGGGAACTTTTTGAAAATTGAAAAAAAATTCCCCTCAGACTCCCCTCAAAAACTTTTAGCTATTCCCGGCACGTTACTCCCGAAATGGGAAATAGCTAAAAGTTTTTGGAAGAGGTTTGGAGAAATTTTTTTTCAAAAAGGTTTCTCCAAGAAGGGGGTTTGGGGGAAAACTTTCTTCAGAAAGGTTTCCCCCAAAGACAATGAAAATATCTTTCACGAAGATGCACGGCCTCGGCAACGACTTCATCATCCTCGACTGCCGTGTAAAAAACATACCGAACCTTCAGAGGGTCGTAAAGAGGCTCTCCCACAGGAGGTTCGGCGTTGGTTTCGACCAGGCCCTTGTCCTGAAGAAGTCCGCCAGGGCCGATTTCAGGATGGACATATACAACAGCGACGGGTCGAGGGTGGAGATGTGCGGCAACGGCATCAGGTGTCTCGCCAACTACATCTGGAATAGGGGGATTTCGAGGAAGAAGACCCTCGAGATAGAGACCCTTGCGGGGATAATGAGGCCCGAGAGGGCGGGTGGGCTCGTGAGGGTCGACATGGGCGAGCCCGTGCTCGAGGGGAGTCTCATACCCACGAGGGCGGAGGGTATCGTAAGGGACCGTCCGCTTAAGGCGCTCGACAGGGTCTTCAAGATAAACTGCGTGTCCATGGGAAACCCCCACTGCGTGATATTCGTCGACGACGTGGAGGCCTTCCCCGTGGAAAAATACGGCCCCGCCATAGAGACAGACAGGTTTTTTCCCAGGAGAACCAACGTGGAGTTCATCCAGGTCGTAAGCAGGAAAACACTCGCCATGAGGGTATGGGAGCGGGGAAGCGGCGAAACGCTCGCCTGCGGCACCGGGGCCTCGGCCTCGGCAGTGGTCTCGCACATGAAGGGGTTTACCGGGAGGACCGTAAACGTGGAGTTGAAGGGCGGCAGGCTCAGGATAGAGTGGGCCCGCGACGGCCGCGTCTACATGACAGGGCCGGCAGAGGAGGTCTTCACCGGGGAATTCGCGTCATAGGGTCCCGTGATTTCATGGGAGCGGGGTTATCGTCTTGTAAATCCATAAGATGTTCTGCTATTATTAGACGCAAGGTTGCTTCCTTTTTATTTTACCAGGGAGGGGAGAAGATGTTCAAAGGCGCCATTACGGCACTGGTCACACCTTTCAAGGACGGGAGACTCGACGAGAAGGCGCTTGAAGGGCTCGTCGAATTCCAGATAAAAAGCAACATATCCGGGCTCGTGCCCTGCGGCACCACGGGGGAGAGCGCCACGCTCACCCACAAAGAGCACAACCGCGTCGTAGAGCTGACGATAGAGAAGGCCGCCGGCAGGGTCCCCGTCATAGCGGGCACGGGCTCGAACTCTACTGACGAGACCCTCATGCTCACCAGGCACGCCCAGAAGGCCGGGGCGAGCGCCGCCCTCCTTATCACGCCCTACTACAACAGGCCCACGCAGCAGGGCCTCTACGAGCATTACAAGAAGGTGGCCGAGGACACGGACATCCCCATTATCCTCTATAACGTCCCTGGCAGGACGGGCGTGAACATGCTCCCGGAGACCGTCGCCAGGCTTTCGGAGCTGAAAAACGTCGTCGGCATAAAGGAGGCCACCGGCAGCCTCGAACAGGTGAGCAGGGTAATAGAGTGCGCGGCCGAGGGCTTTATAGTCCTCTCAGGCGACGACTTCGTAACGCTGCCGCTACTTGCCGTCGGGGGCCACGGCGCCATATCCGTCACATCGAACATAGTCCCAAGCGACGTCTCGGCGATGATAGAGCGGTTCTTCTCGGACGACCTCGAAGGGGCTCGAAGCCTCCATTACAGGCTCCAGCCCATTAACCGCGCCATGTTCCTCGAGACCAACCCCATTCCGGTGAAGACCTCGCTCGCCATGATGGGCATGATAGAGGAGGAGTTCAGGCTGCCGCTGGTAAGGATCTCCGATGAAAACAGGACCAGGCTCCTCGAGGCCATGAAGGCCTACGGGCTGGCGGTGGCCGGGAGATAAACTTATGGTACAGGCCGTTGTGACGGGCGCCGCCGGGAGGATGGGCCGCGCCATAATCAGCGCCATAGAGAAGACCCCCCTCATAACCCTCTCAGGCGCCATAGAAAGTGAAGACTCCCCTTTTATCAATAAAGACGCCGGGGAGGTGGCCGGGGTCGGGAAGCTCGGCGTACGGATAACGGACAGCCTGGAGAGGGCCTTGAAGAAGGCCGAGGTGGTCATAGACTTTTCAAACCCCGAGGCGTCCATGAAGAACCTCGAGGACGCCTCGGCGCAGAAAAAGGCCGTGGTTATAGGCACTACGGGATTTTCCCACAGCCAGCGCGACAGGATAAAGGAGATAGCCCCGCTGACCAGGGTGGTCATGGCCCCGAACATGAGCGTGGGCGTGAACCTCCTCCTTAAGCTCGTCGCCGACGCCGCGCGCGTGATGGGCAAGGACTACGACATAGAGATCGTGGAGTGCCACCACAGGCATAAAAAGGACGCCCCCTCGGGCACGGCCATAAGGATAGCCGAGGTCGCCGCGCACGCGTTGAACCGGGACCTTGACGACGTGGTCGTATACGAGAGAAAGGGCATCATAGGGGAGAGGAGGCCCGACGAGATAGGCATCCAGTCCGTCAGGGCCGGAGACATCGTCGGCGACCACACCGTCATTTTCGCTGGCCCCGGCGAGAGGATAGAGATTACCCACAGGGCCTCGTCGAGGGAGACCTTCGCCCAGGGCGCGGTGAAGGCCGCCCTGTGGGTCATGAACAAACCCGATGGCATTTACGACATGCAGGACGTCCTGGGGCTTAAAGATTAACGAACGGAAAGGGGCAGGTAATGGGTATTTATAAGATTATCTTCAGGCTTATGGCCGTGGCGGCCTTTGCGGCCGCCTTCGCCCTTGCGGGCACGGCGGAAAATCCAGCTTACGCCTTCGAGGGCCCGGGCTGCATGGGCGAATGCGCTGACTGCCATACGCTCAAGAAGGAAGAGGCGGCAACTCTGCTTAAGACCGAGAGCTTCAAGGCAGAGGTCAGGAATATACGGATGGGCCCGGTAAAGGGCCTCTGGGAGGTGGAGATAGCGAGGGGCGATAAGAACTTCATCGTTTACATGGACTTCGCCAAGAAGTTCCTCATCGAGAACGTGAGGTTCACGGCCCTTGAGAGCATCGGCAAGCCCCCTGCCCTCGAAAAGGTCGACCTCTCCACCATACCCCTTAAGAAGGCCATCGTCTTCGGAGACCCGAAGGCGAAAAAGCGTGTGATAATCTTCGACGACCCTGACTGCCCGTACTGCGCCAGCCTCCATGACGAGGTGAAAAAGATAATGAACGAGCGAAAGGACATCGCCTTTTACATAAAACTCTTTCCCCTTCCCATACACCCGGAGGCCTACTCCAAGAGCAAGACGATAGTCTGCAAGGCCTCTGGAGAGCTCCTCGAAAAGGCCTTCAGGGGAGAGGCCATCCCGGAGCCGGATTGCGAGACCGCCGAGATAGACGACAACATCAGGCTCGCAAAGGAGCTCGGCATAAGGGGCACGCCCTCGATTATACTGCCCGACGGCAGGCTCCTCCCGGGTTACGTCTCCGCCGAGGCGCTCTTGAACCTCATAGACAATCCCGAGTAGGGTTTTTCTTCAGCCCGTCTTTTAAGGCAACGGTATACGGTTTTCCGGGCAGAACCCGACGGGAAAAAGCCGTCGAATAAACCAAAGCAGACAATTGACTTGACTTTTTTAAAGATATGGTTTATTTAGGGGGGGTGAGCCGGGGTGGACGGGGCCGGGGCCGGGGTGGACGGGGCCGGGGCCGGGGTGGACGGGGGGTCAACCGACTAAAAGAGACTGAGCGGCGCCCTTTATCGCCCTTGCAGGTCGTCGGCGCGGCAGAGAGCCGGCCGGATATGGAGCCGGCGGGGGGGATTGAACCCCCGACCTACTGATTACGAATCAGTTGCTCTACCGCTGAGCTACGCCGGCACGTAAAAGGCAGGAGTCCCTTCGGGCTTAAAACGCAAGCATTATACCAGACAAAGAGGGGCGCAAAAAGTTTAAAAAATGGTTACGCTACAAAAATAGGTTATGGCGGGATGATTGTCAAGCATATAGTTTTAGCCTTTAACGGTCTCACCCACGAAGTCCCCTACCGGCCTTTTTTTGCCTCATCGGTCAAAAATCACGGTCCTGGCCCGGAGCTTTTGCTAAACTGAAAGAGAAAACTTTTCCGTCATCGGAGACAGTTGTGAACAACCTGGATGGGCCCGACACCGGCAGGATACTCCTCATAGACGAGGACGAGAGAGAGAAAAAAGTCTTCGAGGAGACCCTCGAGACGCACGGCTACGAGACAAGGTACACGCCCGAGGTGGCCGAGGGTCTCAAGATAATCGGCGAGTGGCGTCCCTCGGTCATACTCCTCAATTTTTCGAAGCCAGACCCCGCCGGCGTCGATGCGTGCAGGCGGATAAGGCAGCTCAAGCTCAACTCCAGGCCTTCGATCATACTGGTTTCCAAAAAAGGCGATATGGAGAGCGTCGTAAGCTCGCTTTCCAACGGCGCGGACGACTTCATAATAAGGCCGGTAAAGGGGACCGAGCTCCTGGCGAGGGTAAAGGAGCAGCTGAAGATAACGAGGTTTTACAAGGAACTCGCCGAGGACAGGAAGAGCCTGGAGACCATTCTGGAAATCACCAACGCCATCTCCGCGACCCTCGACCCCACCGAGGTGCTTCGCACCATAGTCGAGAAGGTGGCCGCGGCCACCGGCGCGGTAAGGTGCTCCATCGTGCTTATCGCCAGGGACGACGAGGCATACGTCCTCGCCTCCCACGACGACCCCACGCTCAAGGACCTTAAGATAGACCTTGCCAAGTACCCCGAGATAAGAGAGGTGATAAACACCAAGAACCCCCTTGCCCTCGAGGACATGGTGAACCACCCGCTCATGTCCGCCGTGAGGGAGAAGATATTGCAGTTGAAGGACATGAGCATCCTGATCGTGCCCATCGTTTTCAACGACCAGGTCCTGGGCACCCTTTTCCTCAGGACCAAGAAGAAGGCCCAGGGCTTCACCAGGGACGAGGTAGACTTCTGCAGGATCGTGGCCAACGCCTCTTACTACGCCATAAAGAACGCGAGCGTCTACCAGAGGGTGATTCAGGAGAGGGAGAACCTCAAAGAGGCGGCTATAAAGGACCACCTCACGGGCCTTTACAACCACAACTACTTCTATTCGAGGCTCGAAGAGGAGTTCGAGCGCTCACGCAGGTACGAGACCGCTCTGTCGCTCATCATGATGGACATAGACAACTTCAAGAAGATAAACGACTCCTACGGACACCGCACCGGCGACGACGTGCTCAAGGGTCTCGCGGCCACGATAAAGGGGGCCGTAAGGAAGTCCGACATAGTGGCCCGCTACGGCGGCGAGGAGTTTGCCATAATACTGCCCCACACCGGCACAACGGGCGCCGCGGGCGAGGCCGAGAGGCTAAGGACCAGGATAGAAAAGGTCGCCTTCGCGGGTATTAAAGAGAGGGTGACGGTGAGCTTCGGCGTGGCTTCCCTGCCGGACAGGAACATCACCGAGGCCGGCGACCTCGTAGGCAGGGCCGACGACGCCCTTTACGAAGCCAAGAAGTCAGGCAGGAACTGCGTCAAGGTCGCCGACGGGCAGTGACCGCACGCCCCCCCGGCCCCCTTATTCCCCCGTTATCTTTATAGCGCAGAGGCTTCCGCACATGGAGCATACCTGCGAGTCCGCGCTCGGGTTTGCCTCCCTCAGGCTCCTTGCCCTCCTGGGGTCTATGGAAAGCCTTATCTGAGCCTCCCAGTCGAGTGACTTTCTCGCCCGTGAAAGCTTCCGGTCCGCTTCAATCGCGTCCTTTCTCTTGGCTATGTCGCCGGCGTGCGCGGCTATCCTCGATGCCATGACCCCCTGCCTCACGTCCTCAACCCCGGGAAGCCCCAGGTGCTCAGAGGGCGTGACGTAGCAGAGGAAGTCGGCGCCCGCTTTCGCGGCGATGGCCCCTCCTATGGCCGAGGTTATGTGGTCGTAGCCCGGGGCGATGTCCGTTACGAGGGGCCCGAGCACGTAAAAGGGCGCGCCCTTGCAAAGCCTCTTCTCGAGGAGCACGTTCGCCTCTATCTGGTCTATGGGCACGTGTCCCGGGCCCTCTATCATCACCTGCACTCCTCCGGCACGCGCCCTCTCGGCGAGCTCGCCGAGCGTTATGAGCTCGGCTACCTGGGCCCTGTCCGTGGCGTCGGCTATGCACCCGGGCCTCAACCCGTCGCCGAGGCTCAACGTCACGTCGTATTTCTTCGCCGTCTTTACGAGCCTGTCGAACCCCTCGAAGAGCGGGTTCTCGGCCCTGTTGAACCGCATCCACTCGGCGGTGAGGGCGCCTCCCCGGCTAACGATGCCCATGATGCGTTTTTCGCCCTTTACCCTTTCGAGGCTTTCGAGCGTCACCCCGCAGTGCACCGTCATGAAGTCCACCCCCTCCTCGGCCTGGCGCTCTATGACCTCGAAGAACTCATCGGGCTCGAGCTCGACGAAGGACTTGCCCTTCTTCCTGCTCTCGACGGCGGCCTGGTAAAGGGGCACGGTGCCCACGGCCACTCTCGACTCCCTCAAGATCGCCTTTCTTATCTCGTCTACCGCCCCTCCGGTGGAGAGGTCCATTACCGCATCGGCCCCCGCCTCTATGGCGGCACGGAGCTTTTCGAGCTCCTCTTCAGGGTCCGCTCTGTCTTCGGAGGTGCCGATATTGGCGTTGACCTTCGTCCTCAGGCCCGTTCCCACGGCAAGCGGCTCTATGTTCCTTCTAAGCTTGTTCTTTACGACGACTACCGTGCCCTCCTCCACGGCCGCCCTTATGTACCCGGGCTCCACACCCTCGCTCTCGGCGGCCTTTTTCATCTCTTCGGTTACCACGCCCTTTCGGGCGAACTCGATCTGCGTCATAAACGACTCCTTTCTTTTTATCGGGGGAAAACTTTTT
>DATEAM010000159.1:0-4070 GCA_035288385.1 Thermodesulfobacteriota bacterium | reverse complement strand
GGGCGGGGTGGACGGGGTGGCCCAAAACCTTCCCACAATCTCCATTGTTATACCGACCTTGAATTCCAGGAAGACCCTCAGGGAATGCCTCGATAGCATCGCCTTCCAGGACTATCCCGGAGAAAACCTCGAGGTGATAATCTCCGACGGTGGCTCTAATGACTCTACCATCGAGATAGCCGGCACCGTAAAAACCGAAAAAGGGTTGAACCTCAGGGTAGTGCCCAACGCCCTGAAGACGGGAGAGGCGGGCAAGGCCGCCGGCCTCAAGGCCGCAACCGGCGAGGTCATAGCCTTCATAGACTCGGACAACGTCCTTCCCGGGCCCGACTGGCTAAGAGCCATGGTAGAGCCCTTCCGCGACGCCGAAATCGTTGCCGCCGAGCCCATCGAATACACGGCAAGGGTCGGCGACGGCTACATCACCCGTTACTGCGCCCACCTCGGGATGAACGACCCGCTGTGCCTCTTCCTCGGAAACTACGACAGGTACTGTGCCGTTACAGGGCTTTGGACCGAGGTCCCCCACAGGGCCGAGGACAGGGGGGCGTACTTGAAGGTCGAGCTCGACAAGCTCCACCTGCCAACCATGGGGGCCAACGGCTTCCTGATTCGTAGATCCGCCTGGGACACAATCCCCCTCGGGGACTACCTCTTCGACATAGACGTCCTCTACGAGCTCCTCGACTCGAACCCCGATGATAACGGAAAACCCGTAAGGTTCGCCAAGGTAAAGACCGGTATCATACACATCTTCTCCGGCGACATGAGGACCTTCGCGAGGAAACAGCGCCGCCGCATACGCGACTACCTCTTCTACTCGAGGCTCGGCGTAAGGAAGTACCCGTGGAAGAAGACCTCCCGGTTAAAACTCCTCAAGTTCATATTCTCCTGCCTGACCGTGGTCCCCCTTCTCGCCCAGAGCCTTCGGGGCTACAGCAAAAGGCCGGACGCCGTCTGGCTCTTCCACCCCCTGGCGTGCTGGCTAACGCTCTGGGAATACTCCCGCGGGACCATCGCCGGGGTCTTCTCCGCAAAAGAGCTCACGAGGGAGGGCTGGAGCCAGTAAAGTCGGGGGGCCGATGGGGGCCGATGGGAGATGATTGGGGCTGATTAAATTCTGGATTGATTGATGGGGATGCTGGTTTGCAAAGTAATTCAAACAAGTAAGAGAGGGACAGATGAGTAGTCTTGAAGGTAAAAAGGTCTTTGTGACGGGAGGGGCCGGCTTCATAGGCAGCAACCTCGCCGAAGAGCTCTCTTCGCGAGGCGCCTTTGTAACCGTCCTCGACAACCTGAGCCTCGGCAAGATTGAATTTATAGAAAAGTTCCTCGACGGCCCCTCCTTCAGGTTCGTAAAAGAGGACCTCCTCAACTTGAGGGAGCTTGAAAAGTCGATGGCAGGACACGACTGCGTCTTCCACATGGCCGCCAACTCCGACATAAGCCGCGGCACCAGGGTTACGGACGTGGACTTAAGACAGGGCACGCTCGCCACATATAACGTCCTCGAGGCCATGCGCATTAACGGAATAAAGGAGATAGTCTTCGCGTCGAGCTCCGCCGTCTACGGCGAGCCCAAAGTCGTGCCCACGCCCGAGGACTACGGCCCTCTCTTCCCCATCTCTCTCTACGGGGCGAGCAAACTCGCCTGCGAGGGATTAATATCCGCCTTCTGCCACAACTTCGGCCTTCGCGCCTGGATATTCAGGTTCGGAAACATAGCCGGTGTGAACGGCACCCATGGCGTCATGTACGACTTCCTGAGAAAACTCCGCGAGGACCCCTCCACCCTCGAGGTCCTGGGCGACGGTAACCAGTCAAAACCCTATCTCCACGTAAGCGACTGCGTGGGCGGCATGCTCCACGGATACGCCCGGGCCTCAGAAGAGGTCAACTGCTTCAACCTCGCCTGCGAAGGCGGCTCATCGGTAAGCTCCATCGCTGAGGCGGTCGTAACCGAGCTCGGTCTCAATGCCGTGGAGATAAGGTACACGGGCGGGAGACGAGGCTGGACAGGAGACGTCCCATACGTGAGGCTCGACCCGTCGAAGATGGCCTCATTAGGCTGGAAGGCGCGCTACTCCTCGGACACGGCCGTAAGGCTCTCCGTAAGGGAGCTGCTCCGGCAGGTATGGGTCGGGTACGGGCAAAGGTGAAATAGCTTCGTTGTTTCCAATCTTAGAAAGGGAATAAAAATGCAGGCATTCATACTCGCAGGCGGGCTCGGCACGAGGTTGAGGCCCATTACCTATACCATACCCAAGCCCATGGTCACGGTCCTTGGAAGGCCATTTCTCTCCTATCAGCTCGACCTCCTGAGATACTGCGGCGTTACGGACGTGGTCCTGAGCGTCGGATATCTCGGCGAGAAGATAAGGGAATACTTCGGGGACGGCTCGTCCATGGAGGTCTCCATACGATACTCTTTCGAGCAGAGCCCGAAAGGCACGGGCGGGGCCCTCAAGGCCGCGGAAAAGCTCCTCGAAGACGAGTTCTTCGTAATCTACGCCGATTCATACCTCCCGGTGGACTTAAGGGTGGTTGAGGGGTTCTTCAGGGCCACGGGCAGGGCAGGCCTCCTCGTGGCCTGCGACAACTCCGAGGACACGCTGGTCCTTCCCAACGTGTCCGTCGATAAAGACCGTTTCGTCACGGCCTACGAGAAGGACTCCAACCGAGCCGCCCTGACGCTCGTGGAGGCCGGGGTCCTCGCCTTCAGGAAAAAGGTCCTCGACCTCCTGCCAGAAGGCCCGTGGCCGCTTTCCTTGGAAAAAGTGCTCTTCCCCAAGCTCATAGAGAGTAGAGAGCTCGTCTGTTTTGAAACGGACCAGAGGTTTTACGACATAGGGTCTCCGGAAAGGCTCCGGAGATTTCAGGAGTATCTGAATGATCATATCAAGAACGCCCTTTAGGATAAGCTTCGCCGGGGGAGGGACAGACCTGTTGGACTTTTACTCCCGCGAGCAGGGCTCCGTGGTGAGCGCCGCCATCGACAAGTACATGTATATCTGCGTAAACAAACGCTTCGACCACACCATCCGCGTAAGCTATTCGAAGACGGAGACAGTGGACAAAATGGACGACATACGCCACCCCATAGTGCGCGAGTGCATGAAGCTTACGGGAGTCAGGGAGGGAGTTGAGATAACCTCGGTTGCGGACATCCCCTCGGGCACGGGGCTCGGTTCCTCTTCGAGCTTTACCGTGGGGCTCCTTAACGCCCTTTACGCATACAGGGGCGTACACGTAACCCCGGAGAAACTCGCAGTCGAGGCGAGCAGGGTGGAGATAGACATCCTCGGTGAGCCCATCGGCAAGCAGGACCAGTTCATAGCGGCATACGGGGGCCTCCAGCACATAAGGTTCAACCCCGACGAGACCGTCTTCGTCGACCCTGTCGTCTGCTCCAGGGAGACGAAACGGGGGCTCTCGGAAAACCTCCTCATGTTCTATACGGGTGATACCAGGAAGTCCTCGTCCATCCTGAAGGAGCAGAAAAAAAAGACCGGCGCCAGGCGCGACAGTCTCGTAAAAATGAGGGACCTCTCCGTGGAGATAAAGGGGATTATAACGAATGGAAAAAACCTCTCGGAGTTCGGAGCCGCCCTCGACCGCGGCTGGAAGCTCAAAAGGGGGCTCGTGAGTTCCATAACCAATGGCCATATAGACTCCATTTACTCGAGGGCCCTCGAATCAGGGGCCCTTGGCGGAAAACTTCTCGGGGCCGGCGGAGGAGGCTTCCTCCTCTTCTACGTAGAAGGACACAACCACGCAAGGCTGCGAGAGGCCCTCGGAGAGCTGAGAGAGGTGAGGTTCAACTTAGAGCCCGAGGGGAGCAAAATAATATTCGTGGGGGTGAGCTCATGGTAACGGAATATTGCACGGCATACTTTAAAGAGATAAAGAAGGTCCTCGACGGAATCGACTTGAAGGCCATGGAGAAGTTCGTGGACCTGCTTTTAAGGGCCTACCGCAAGGACAATCGCATCTTCGTCATGGGTAACGGCGGGAGCGCCTCGGCGGCCTCGCACTTCGCCTGCGATATAAACAAGGGGGCCTGCCTCCCC
>DATEAM010000158.1:0-4775 GCA_035288385.1 Thermodesulfobacteriota bacterium | reverse complement strand
AACTTTGCAATAAGTTGAAATCCTGATAGAATTTATTCATGAAAAACCGCGCCAAGGACTTCTTGAGGTCAGTCTTCCTCGTCGCCTTCCTCGTCTCGCTCGGGGCTGAGCACCTCTTCGCCTCCTCCGCCCATTCCATTGAAGTCCATTACATAAAGACCGAGGGCATAGTCAATCCCGTGATGGCCGAGTTCCTCACCAGGAGCATCGACAGGGCCGCTGAAGAGGGGGCCGAGGCCGTTGTAATCCAGCTCGACACCCCCGGGGGGCTTGACCTCTCCATGAGGGATATAGTCAAGACGATCCTCGCCTCTGACGTGCCTGTGGTGGTCTACGTGGCCCCGGCCGGCTCCAGGGCGGCCTCCGCAGGAGTTTTCATGACCTACGCGGCGCACGTTGCGGCCATGGCCCCGGGCACCAACATCGGCTCCGCCCATCCCGTGGCCATGGGGGGACAGGAGGTGGACGAGACGATGATGGCGAAGGTGGAGAACGACGCCGTGGCTTATATCAAGGGCATCGCCGCGAAGAGGGGCCGCAACGCCGAATGGGCGGAGGAGGCGGTGAGAAAGAGCGTTAACATCACCGCCGAGGAGGCACTCTCTCTCGGGGTCATAGACATGCTCGCGGCGACTTCCACGGAGTTGATGGAAAAGCTCGACGGCCGGGAGGTGGACCTGGCCGCCGGCGCGAGGACCTTGAAGACGAAAGAGGCCGTCATCAAGGAAGTGGAGATGAACCTGAGGTACAGGATACTCGACGCCATAAGCAACCCCAACGTGGCTTACATCCTGATGATGATAGGGCTCCTGGGGCTCTACTTCGAGCTCTCGAGCCCCGGGGCCATATTGCCGGGGGTAATAGGGGCGATATGCCTGGTCCTCGCCTTTTACGCCTTCCAGACCCTTACCATCAATTACGCGGGCCTCCTCCTTATCGGGCTTGCCGTCATCTTTTTCATAGTGGAGCTTAACGTCGTAAGCTACGGGCTCCTTACTATAGCGGGTATAGTGTCACTGATACTCGGCTCTTTAATGCTCTTCGAGTCCCCTCTGCCCTTCATGAAGCTTTCGCTGTGGGTGATGCTCCCCACGGTGGTCTTCATGACGGTCGTTATCCTCGCCGCCATGTACTTAGCGGTGACCATACACAGGAAAAAACCGGTCTCGGGCGCGGAGGGGCTCATAGGAGAGGAGGGGACGGCCCTCGATGAGATAAACCCGGGGGCGAGCGGAAAGGTCTTCGTCTGCGGGGAGTACTGGGAAGCCGAGAGCGACGAGGCCATAAAGGAGGGCGAGAGGGTGAAGGTGGCAAGTCTCAAGGGTCTTCTCCTCAAGGTCACCAAGGTTTAGTCCTAGAACATACGGGTCAACGCACGGGTTTCAGTCCCTTTAAAAGGAGGTAGTTATGCAGTTCGGTTTCGGCACGGGCACGCTGGTCCTTGTAATTCTCTTCGTAATGTTTCTCTGGTCCGCCATAAACATACTCAAGGAGTACGAGAGGGGCGTTGTCTTCTTCCTCGGCAGGTTCCAGGCCGTCAAGGGCCCCGGCCTTATTATACTAATCCCGGGCGTACAGAAGATGGTCAAGGTGAGCCTGAGGACCGTGGCAATGGACGTCCCCCCGCAGGAGGTCATAACGAGGGACAACGTCTCGGTTAGGGTAAACGCCGTCATATACTTCAGGGTCGTCGCGCCCGACAAGGCCATTATCCAGGTGGAGAACTTCCTCTACGCCACGAGCCAGCTCGCCCAGACCACGCTCCGGAGCGTTTGCGGCCAGGCGGAGCTCGACGAGCTTCTCGCCGAGAGGGAGAAGATAAACAAGCAGATCCAGGGGATACTCGACCGCCAGACAGACCCCTGGGGCATAAAGGTAAGTGTGGTGGAGGTAAAGGGCATAGACCTTCCCGAGGAGATGAAGAGGGCCATGGCAAAGCAGGCCGAGGCCGAGAGGGAGAAGAGGGCGAAGATCATACACGCACGGGGCGAGCTCGAGGCCTCGGAGGCGATACTCCAGGCCGCGGAGAAGCTTAGCAAAAACCCCGTGTCACTCCAGCTCCGTTACCTCCAGACCCTTACGGAGATAGCTGCGGAGAAGAACTCCACCACCATATTCCCCCTGCCCATAGACCTCATAAAACCCTTTCTTGAGAAATACACGAAGAAGGAGTAGGGGCCTTCAGGGGGGTTGTCTCATTTCGGGGATGATGGCATCGTGACAAAAAAAACACCTTGAAGCGCACAAATGGCATCGGGAGAAAAATCATACCTTGGGCACAGGAAGAGGCTGAGGGAGAGGTTCAAGAGGACGGCCCTCGAGGGTTTTCACGATTACGAGGTCGTTGAGCTCCTCCTCACCTACGCCATCCCGAGAAGGGACGTGAAACCCGCGGCTAAGGCCCTTGTGAAAAGGTTCGGGGGGCTAAAGGGCGTCCTCGAGGCAAAGGCCGACGAGCTCGGCACCGTGGACGGCATAGGGAAAAACGCCTCGGTGCTCCTTACTCTTCTAAAGGAGGTCGGTGGGGTTTACCTGAGGGAGCGGCAGGGCTGGAAGGACCCGGTAAGCTCTCCGGGCGACGTCGTGGATTTCCTCAACCGCAACTCCCCGGGTCTCGAGGCTGAAAAATTCCTCGCCCTCTATCTCAACTCCAAAAACCACGTAATCGAGGTGGAGGTCCTCCACGAAGGCGAGGTCGCCGGGATGCCGCTCCTTGCCAGGGAAATGATATCAAAGGCCATAAAGCACAACGCCCGCTCCGTTATCTTCGTCCACAACCTCGGTAGAGGGAGCGGCCTTGAGGGGGGCTTCGACGGCGCCCTCATAAAGGAGCTCAGTGAGGCCGCCTCGGCCCTCGACATCATAGTCCACGACCACATAATACTCGCCCAGGGCGACCACATAAGCGCCAGGGCAAAGGGCTGGCTCAAATGAGTTGGGGCGGGGGCGGGGGGAACCTTTCTGAAGAAAGGTTCCCCCCCAAACACCCCTTCCAAAGACTTTTGGCTATCCCCTGGGGGAGACCCCGTGAGAGAATTCCTCAGAAGAGGGGTCTCCCCCAGGGGATAAAGAGCTAAAAGTTTTTGAGGGGAGTTTGAGGGGAACTTTTTTCAAAAAGTTCCCCTCAAGAAAAAAGTTTTCCCCGACATCAACTTTATCCTCTCCCTGATGACCTTCTCCGTATATCTTTTCGCCTCTTCCGCGGCCTTCCTGACGGTCTTTCCTCTGGCGAGCCCGGCTGTAAGGGCGCTCGATAGCATGCACCCGGTGCCGTGAAAGGCCTCCCTGGGGGCCTTTATCCGCCTTGCCTCGAAGTAATGGAACCCTTTTCCGTCGAAGAGTATGTCCACGGGAGGGCCTTCGAGGTGCCCTCCCTTTACGAGCACATTCGCCGCTCCGAGCCCGGAGATCCTGACCGCGGCGTACTCCATCTCCTCGGGGCCATTTATCCTTATCTCTGCGAGCACGGAGGCCTCGTCGAGGTTCGGGGTGACTACCGTGCAAAGGGGAAGGAGCCTTCTCTTCAGGACCTCGACCCCGTCTTTATCGAGGAGCGGGTGGCCGCCCGTCGAGCTAAAGACCGTGTCGAGGACTATGTTCTTAAGGCCCTTCTCCTTTATTACCCGGCTCACCGCCCGTACGTTCCCGGCCGTGGCGAGCATCCCTATCTTTACGGCGTCTACGCCGAACCCGTCGAGGAGCGTGGTTATCTCTTCCGATAAAAAGACCGGGCTTACGGGACTCACGGCTCCTACGGAGGCGAGGTCCTGGACCGTAAGGGCCGTTATCGCCGAAAGCCCCTCCACGCCCATGGCCCAGAAGGCCTTTACGTCGGCTATCACCCCGGCCCACCCGGTGGGGTCGAAGCCGGCTATGGAAAGCGCTTTTTTCATTTTTTTTTAAGACGGAAAATCAATGGAAGAGGAGAAAGATTAACGACTGGCCCGAGCCGATGATAAACCCCATAACACCGCCGAGGTACTCGAGGTGCTTCAGCTCCCTGGCTATGAAGTCCGTAAGGAGGCTCTCGAACCTCTCGAAGTTCAGGTTGTCTATCCTCGAAACAACGAGCTCGTTTATGTCCACGTTGTCCTTGAACCTCGCCACAAGCTCGTCCTTGTTCTTGTCTATCTGGGTCACGACCTCCTTGGCGAGAAGGTATTTTATGTGGTACCTGAGGTTCTCGCTGGCGAGCCCTATGACCGGTATCTTGCTAAGCGTCCTCGAGCCCAGCCTGTGCTCCACCATGTCCTCTATTATATTTTCGACCGCCTCCTTCCACTTGACGGTCTTGAGCATACTGGCCACGTCCTCGGAGGAGAGTATCTCCCTCTCGATGGTCCTTGCGATCGACCGGGCTATCTCCTTTCGCCTCTTGGGGATGAGGCCCTGGAACTTGTAGCCGAAGACCTTCACGGGAAGGTGCGGCCTGAAAAGTAGCTTTATGGCCACGTAGTTGGTAATCCACCCTATTATGGCGCCCACCACGGGAGGGAGGAAAAACCTGTAGTCTGAAATTATGGATGCCTCGGCCATCTTGCCCCGGAAGTTTTATGGAAAAAAGTGAGGAACCCTTTTTACCGGTTTACGTTAATCGGAGAGAATTTCAAGGACTGGCAAGCAACAAATGAGCTTTGTTGTCACAAATTATCAGCGGAAAGGGCTCCTCAGAATCCTCCCAAAACTTTTAGTTATTTCCTGTAAAGGAGCCACCGGCCGGACATGGCACAAAAGTCTTTGAAAGGGGGTACGGGGGGGAAACTTTCTACAGAAAG
>DATEAM010000157.1:0-12362 GCA_035288385.1 Thermodesulfobacteriota bacterium | reverse complement strand
TCCCTCAGCAAGGACACCAAGATAGACCCGGGCGCCAAGAAAAGGCTCCCCAAACCCGTGCCCGGCGCCATGTGAAAACCTTGAGGGGGACTTTTTGAAAAAAGTCCCCCTCAAACTCCCCTCAAAAACTTTTAGCTATTTATCGCTTGGAGGGAGACCCCCTCTTGTGAGAATTTCATCTTCCGGGGGGGTCCCCATCCTCAAGATAGCTAAAAGTTTTTGAGGGGAGTTTGAGGGGGACTTTTTTCAAAAAGTCCCCCTCAAGGTTTTCACATGGCGCCGGGCACGGGTTTGGGGAGCCTTTTCTTGGCGCCCGGGTCTATCTTGGTGTCCTTGCTGAGGGAGTAGACATAGGCCTCGAGGTCCACTGCCTCCTGTGAGTTGAGGTCAAGGGGGGTGCCCCTAAGGAAGGTCATGATGCACATGTTGTTCTGTCCTCCAACGGTGGAAACCGCCTTCATCGGGCCTATGGGTTTGGGGAAGGAGGCGGCGGCGCCCTCGAGGGTCGGTATGGCGACCTTCATGGTCTTGCCCTTCCACTCCATCTCAGAGGCCCCGCCCGTGGTCTTTCCGTCGGGGTGGCAGGTGGCGCAGCTCGTGCCGGTGAGGTTGTCTCCGAGTGTCGTGTCGTTAAAGAGCTTCTTGCCCCTTTCAACGGCGGCATTCAACGTGTCGGGCTTCATCTCCATCATCATCTTCTTCATCATCTCGACCTTTTCCTCGGGCATGAGCGGGCTCATCATCATACCCTCCTCCATCATCCCCTTCATTTCGCCCTTTTCCATCATCCCGTCCTTTTCCATCATTTCGTCCTTGTCCATCTCTGCGTATATGCCGCCCGCCGCAAAGACCGTCAAGATAAAGACCGAGACCAGAACGAAGACCTTTTTCTTCATGGAACACCTCCTTTAGGGAATAAATACTCGAAAAAGACCGACCCAACCGTTTTTATAAAGAGAGTCCTGTAAGCTCCCGGCCTCATATGGACGGGCCGGGAGAAAAATGAGATGTGATTTTCAGGATTTAGATAAATTCTACCCGAAAAGCCGCCTTTGTCAAATAACCCGGGTGGCGCAACCCGTCATCAGGGGCTATCCGGCCGTGCCCGCCCCCCGCCGCCCCCGCCGCCCCCGCCCTTAAGCTTCCTGTAAAGGAACGGCAATAGCGAGACCACGATAACGAGGGCCACACCCGCAAGGAAGGTCTTTGAGACCCTCCCCCTGAAGAGCTCGAGTATGGAGCTTGAAAAGACGACATAGGCGATGATGCCGGGTATCATGAATATGAATGTTGCTACAATGTAGTGGCTGAACTTTATGCTCGTGAGGCCGAAGGCGTAGTTAAGGAAGTTATAGGGGAAGAGCGGAATGAGCCTGGTAAAGGCCACTATCCTCCAGCCCCTGGTCTTTACCTGCTCGTCTATCTCCTTTATCCTGCCGCCCTTTACCACCCCCTCTACCCAATCTCTACCCATGTACCTTGCTATGAGAAAGGCTATCGCGGCCCCGATGGTGGCCCCTGCGGCCACGTAGACCACTCCCCAGAAGGGCCCGAAGAGCACCCCTCCGACCACCGTTATGGGAAGGCCCGGGAGCATGAGGCTCGGCGCCACGCAGTATATCAGGATATATACGACGGGGCCCCAGAGGCCGAACCCGGAGATCCAGTCCCTGAGTTTTTCCTGGTCGAGGTATTCGCCCAGGCCCATCGCCCTCACGGCGACAAAGGCGCCGACGATAAAGACCATGAGTATTATGAACTTTATCTTCTTCATTTTTTCATAATTTTAGCGGAAAAAACCGGGGGGGAACCTTTCTCTGGGGGAAAACTTTCTGAAGAAAGTTTTCCCCCAGACCCACTTTCAAAGACTTTTATGCTATTTATCTTGAGGAGGCAGCCCCCCTCTTACGCGAATTTCATCTCCCGGGGGGGCTGCCTCAGGAAGATTGCTAAAAGTTTTTGGAGGGAGTCTGAGGGAACCTTCTTTTCAAAAAGGTTCCCTCAGAAAAGCTTCCTGCTGTCGAGGATGATGGTCACCGGCCCGTCGTTTGTGGACTCTATCTCCATGTGGGCCTGGAAGCGGCCCTGTTTAACGGCCACGCCCGAGTCCGCGAGGTTTTTTATAAGGGCCTCGTAAAGGGCCACTGCCTTCTCGGGGGTCTCGGCCCTTTCGAAGGAAGGGCGGCGTCCCTTCGTGCAGTCTCCGAGGAGGGTGAACTGGGATACGACGAGTAGCTCCCCTCCGGCGTCCTTTACGTCGAGGCTCATCTTCCCTGCGGCGTCCTCGAATACCCGAAGCCCCCTTACCCTGGCCGAGACGTATTCGAGGTCCCTGGCGTCGTCGCCCTTCTCGATTCCCGCGAATACGAGGAGGCCCTTTTCGATTGCGCCTGTAACAGTCCCGTCCACCCTGACGCTCGCCTTCTTCACCCTCTGGATCACCGCCCTCATCTCCTGGCCCTCACGCCCACCTCGTCTCCCACCCCGGCTCCGAGGAGCTCAGCCGCAGAGTCCGCGTTCGCCGCCACCTCGAGCATGCCCAAGCTGCCCACCACTCCCACGAGCGAGCCCCTCTCCACCATGGAGTAAGTCTCGTAGAGCCCCACTATCACCCTGCCCTTTATGACGACCTCGACCCTGCCGGCGCCCATGTTTTCCCGTATCTCTTCCCGCCTTATGTTCGTTATGAGGTTCCCGAAGGCGTCGACGTACAGGACCTCTCCTGTTATCAGTCCGGGGGTGCAGTCCGGGGAAGGGATATTGAGCTCCACGGGGTCTTCGATGATTTCGCCGAAGGACCCCGGGTCTGCCCCGAGGGTCAGGTGGGCGGCCACGGGCGCGAAGACGTCCCTGCCGTGGAAGGTGGCGCTTATCTCTTTGAGAAAGTACCTTTTCTCCGTAAGGTGCACCACCCTCTTTATGCCGTCCCTCCTTGCCGCGGGCATGAGGAGCCCGTTGTCCGGGCCGACGAAGAGGTATCTGTCCGTCTCCACGAGGATGGGCCTTCTCTTACCCCCGACTCCCGGGTCCACCACGCCTACGTGCACCGTGCCCCCGGGGAAGAAGGAACAGGAGGAGAGGAGCACGAGGGCGCCCTCGGTAATGTTGCCCGGGCTTACCATGTGCGAGACGTCGACCGTGACGGCCCCGGGGTTAATCGAAAGCACAACCCCCTTCATGGCCCCCGAGTAAGAGTCCTTGAGGCCGAAGTCCGTGGTAAACGTTATTATCCTCTTCATGGGACCTCGCCTCCTTTGCGGCCTTCGCGTGTTCAGTCTGCGGGATAACCTCTCCTATAACACCGCGCTCAGGCGGTTGTCAAAACTTAATTGGAGCGCCCCGGCCGGCCCCCTGACATATATCATGGAAGTTTTTTTCGCCGGTGTGTTATATTGTCCGTATCCGAAAAACTGCGAAGGAGGAACCCGATGTCAGAAAAGACGGTTCAGCTCGATTTAAGGGGCATGCCCGTTTTCCAGAGGCACCCGAGGGTCTTTGAGGAGTTCGAGGCCCTTGAGGGGGGCGAGACCCTGAGGATTACCAACGACCACGACCCCAGGCCCCTCTTCTACCAGTTCGAGAGAGAATTCAAGGACAAGTGCGACTGGGAGTATGTAAAGGAGGGGCCCGGCGAGTGGGTGGTAGACATAAAGAAGCTCGAGATGGAGGACCCGGGACTCGGAGACGACGTAAGGGAGAAGGTTGAAGAGGCGCTCGAAGAGGTTCGGCCCTATCTCCAGGCCGACGGCGGGGACGTGGAGCTTGTGGACATAGACGCTGAGTCGAGGGTCGTAAAGGTAAGGCTCAAGGGGGCCTGCGGCGGGTGCCCCTCGGCCCAGATGACCCTAAAGGCCGGGGTGGAGAAGACGATAAGGAAATACGCCCCCGGAATAAGGGGCGTGGAGGCCGTTTAGGAATTTACGGGGAAAACTTTTTGTAAAAAGTTTTCCCCGAACCCCTTTCAAAAACTTTTGGCTATTACCTCTAAAGAAGCTCCCTTGCCGTGAAGCTCAGGCCACCTCAAGGAGCTCTATGTCGAAGACGAGGGTCACGCCCGCGAGCGGGTGGTTGGCGTCGAGGGTGACCTTGTCCCCGCTTATCACGGAAATCCTTACCGACATTACGCTCCCGTCTTCCTGGTTGACGTCGAGGTTCTGACCTACCTCGGGGTTCATGTCAGGGGGGAATTGGGCCTTGTCCACGTCCACGACGAGCTCCTCGATATAAGGACCGTAGGCCTTCTCCGCCGGTATGGTCTCTTTCTTCCTATCACCCTGGTTCATCCCTAAAACGGCCTCCTCGAATCCCAGGATTACCTCGCCCCTGCCGAGGGTAAATTCGAGGGGACCGTGGTTTTCCGACGAATCGAATACGGTCCCGTCCTCAAAGGCGCCCGTGTAGCTCACCTTTACCCTATTGCCTGTCTTTGCACAGGACATCTCAAAACTCCTTTCATCTCTCTCTAATTTTTACGGCCTTGCAAATCTTTGCGCTTTTTCCCACTTTATAACTTGAAGTGGGGGCTGTCAAGGCCTTTATCCCCGGAATTCCAGGGGAAGCAGCGCCAGGAGCCGCCTTATCCGGTGGTCAGCGGTTAAACCGGTCGTTACGGGTAACTTTTCCTGTCCAGGGTTTCCAGTCCGGCCCTCGCCCCGGCGTCCCGGGTCTTAACGCGCCTCTCCTGCCATCGCACATCCTGAGTTGTCAAAAAAACCTGCTTTTCAAGTAAAGTCTGGAGACGAAATCTTTTTCCAGAAATCGTTTGAAAAAAAAATCTTCTTATAGTAATATTGCTCTCTTAATTTAAGAGAGGACTCGGGCCAGCATCCCCGCTCCAAGCGCACAAACATCCGGCTGGTGGAGGATCACGAGTTGCCGCATACGGGCATAAAAGGCCTTTTCAGCACCGCTGTAGATGAGACTCGTCCTGAAAAACATCATGGATATAGCAGGGGCTTTTTTTGCCATCCTTATCTTCAGTCCCCTTTTTATCCTTATACCTATCTTAATAAAGCTTGACTCCCGAGGACCTGTCTTTTTCAAGCAGAAGAGGTGCGGTCTGGGCGGCAGGGAGTTCGAGATGTACAAGTTCCGCTCCATGGTCAATGATGCCCCTGTCATGAGAGAAGACCTCTCGAGCGAGGTCGAGGGCAGTGTTTTCAAGATAAAAAAAGACCCGCGGATAACGCGGATAGGCAGATTCTTGAGGCGCACCAGCCTGGACGAGCTGCCTCAGTTCCTGTGCATATTAAAGGGCGACATGAGCCTCGTGGGCCCGAGGCCCCTTGCGGACGAAGAGATGTCCGCCGACAGGAAATGGAAGAGGATGAGGCTGACCGTCAAGCCCGGCCTTACCGGGCTCTGGCAGGTCAAGGGCCGCGCCACGGGGAAGTTCACCGACTGGGTACGCTACGACGAGGAGTACGTAGAGAAGAGGTCGCTCTTCCTGGACATAAAGCTCCTCCTTCTGACGATATGGACCGTAATCACGGGTAGAGGCGCCTACTGAGCGCGCCTCGGACCCCTTTTTTTTGGAGGTGGACATGCGGAATCTGAAACTCGGGATTTTAGTGCTTCTTGCGGCCTTCATGGTCGCCGGGTGCGCAACTACGGAAGCAATCCCGAACCTCAAGAAGGACAAGACCTCTGCGGAGGACGTCCTCGAAATGTTCGGGGAGCCCGACAGGAAGTCCCAGAGCTCACAAGGAGACGTGTGGACCTACACCTTCTCAAGGGAAGGGACGAGGCCGGGCGAGAGGACTTTACTTGACCTCAAGATAACCTTTGACGAGAGGGTATTAAAGGAGTACGAGATACTCGTCTCAGAGGCGAAGGACGAGGGCCTTGAGAGGAGGCCCACTGAGGGCACGCCCCAGAGGCCCATTCCTCCGGGCAGGCCCATGCCCCAGAGACCTTTTCCGCCGAGATATTAGGCAGCCCCGGAACCGACATGACACTTGTAGAGCAGCTTGAGAGAAACGCAGCCAGGGTCCCGGAAAAACCCGCCCTCGTCCACAGGGACGGCCGTCTTAACTGGCGGGAGCTCGACGGGCTTACCAACAGGGTCGCGAACAGCATGGCGGCCCTGGGGGTAAAGAAGGGCGATGTAACGGCCCTCGTGCTCGAAAGGGTCCCCGAGCTTATAGTCGCCTTTCTCGCCTCGGTAAAGCTCGGGGCAGTGCCCGCCCCCGTAAACTACAACCTGAGGAAGGAGCACGTCCAGGGGCTAATCTCGTTCCTCAAGCCCCCGGTGGTCTTCACGGCTTCGAAGTTCCTCGGCCTCTTCGAAGGAACCCGAACCGGCCCCAGGACCGTCGTATGCGGAGAAGGCCCCGCCGGGGAGTACCGCTGGGAGGAGCTTGCAGGGGGCCCGGCATGCCCGCCTCCGGGGACGAAAATCGTTGCCGGGGACGTCGCCTACCTCAACTACACCTCGGGCACCACGGGCGAGCAAAAGGGGGCCCTTGCCACCCATGAGAACATCTACTGGAACACGAGGTCGGCAGTCGAGGTCTTCGGCATAACGGGCTCGGACGTGCACCTTTGCGTCTTCTCCTCCTTCTCCCACCCCCATGAGCTATTCGCCAGGGCCCTCTATACGGGCGGCGCAATGGTGCTCATTAACGAGGTATTCCCCAAATCGCTCCTTAAGACAATAAGGGAACAGGAAGTGACGTGCATGATGGGCCTTACCCCCATGTACGAGCTCCTTTTGGACGTTGCCGGGGGGGCCGGGGGTTCGGACCTCGGCTCCCTGAGGCTCCCGGAAAGCGGCGGGATGTACACAACTCCGGACCTCGTCAAAAGGTTCGAGGAGAAGTTCGGAGTGCCCGTATACCCCGTATGGGGGAGCACGGAGACCACTGGCATAGCCCTGGCCACAAGGCCCGCAGAGGCGGCGAGGGCCTCTTCCATTGGAAGGCCCTGCCCCTATTACGACGTGAAGGTCGTTGACGAGGCCGGAGAAGAGGTCAAGCCCGGCGAGGTCGGAGAGCTTCTCTTCAAGGGCCCCGCCGTCGTAAGCGGCTACTGGGGGCTTGAAGAAGACCGCGGGAGTTTCCGGGACGGCTGGTATCTTTCCGGGGACCTGGGGCGAAGAGACGAGGATGGCTACTTCTATTTCGTAGACCGTAAGAGCGCCATGATGAAGGTGGCCGGCCTCAAGGTCTATCCCATGGAGATAGAAAAGACGTTGATGCTCCACCCGGGGATAAAAGAGGCCGCCGTGGTCAGCTCCGTTGACGGGCTGAGGGGCGAGGTGCCCAGGGCGGTCATCTCTCCAAAGGAAGGGGCCTCGCTCACGAAGGCCGAGGTGGCGGGCTTCCTGAGGACCAGGCTCGCCGGCTACAAGGTGCCGAGGATAATAGAGTTCAGGGAAGAGCTCCCCAAATCGGGGAGCGGGAAGATAGATAAAAAGGCCCTTGCATGAAGGGGGATTAAAGTGAAGGCACTGGTAGCCAGCGCCCAGTGGGCCCCGAGGCCCGGCTACAGGCCCACTCCTGCGGAGGAGGGCCTCAAGAGGGCTCACATAGGCTCCCAGGTGTGGAGGTTCCCTGAATTCGAGGTAAAGGACCTTCCCACCCCGGATATAGATGACGACGAGGTCCTCATAAGGGTGAAGAGGTGCGGGGTCTGCGGCTCGGATACCCACCTCTGGGAGACGGACCCCGAGGGGTACATCATATACTCTGGGCCCGTAAGGCTCCCATGCGTCATAGGCCACGAGTACTCCGGCGTGGTCGAAAAGGCCGGAAAAAAGGTCGTGAACTTCAGGCCAGGGGACCGCGTGGCCGCCGAGAGCGTCATATGGTGCGGGCTTTGCACGCCATGCAGAAGCGGGGCGGTGAACCAGTGCGAGCGGGTGGAGCTTGCCGGCATAACGGCACCCGGGGCCTTCGCCGAGTACATAGCCGCCAAGGAGCGCCACTTGTGGAGCATAAACGGGCTCTCGGCGGTCTACGACGAGGACGGGGTCTTTGACGCCGGGGTCCTCATAGAACCAGCCGGGTGCGCCTACAACGGGCTCTTCATCGGGGACGGGGCCTTCGCCCCCGGGGCCGTGGTCACCGTATTCGGGGCCGGACCCATCGGGCTTGCCTCCGTGGCGCTCGCAAGGGTCGCCGGCGCAAGCCTCGTTATCGCCTTCGACGTTATCGACGAGAGGCTCACTCTGGCGAAGAAACTCGGAGCGGACCTCGCATACAACGTGGGAAAGACCGGTACGAGCCCCGGGGACATGATACTCGAGTTGACCGGCGGGCGGGGAGCCGACATACAGGTGGAGGCCGCCGGGGCGGCGAAGACCACCATACCGGAGATGGAAAGGTCTCTGGCGGTAAACGGAAAGATAATATACCTGGGCAGGGCCTCGACGAGCGCCTCCATGTACATGGACATGCTCGTATCCGGGGCGAACAAGGTCATAGGGGTAAGGGGCCACGCCGGATACGGCATATACAACAACATCATAAGGCTCATGAAGTCCGGGAGGCTCGACCTCTCGGTCATGATAACGTCGCACTTCGCATTCAAGGACGTGATTGAGGCCGTAAAAAAGTCCTCTGAGAGGACCGACGGCAAGATAATGGTCGACATTGGCTGAACCACGGGGAGCGAGAGACATGAGAGGTCTAAGGACTCTTCTTTCACTATGCCTTGCGCTGATATTCGCCGCGGCCGGGTGCGCGGGAACGCCTACCGGTAACATCACGCCGGAGACTCCCCCGGCGGAAGAACCCGCCTCCGCTGAACAGGTCAGGCTCAGGGAGTTCATCCTCGGCGTCGGGGACACCATCGAGATAAGCGTTTACAGGCACGACGACCTCAAGAGGTCCGTGGAGATCGGGCTCTCGGGAAAGACAATGTACCCGCTCATAGGGGATGTGGAGGTCGCGGGCAAGGGGATCTTCGCATTGAGGGACGAGCTCGGAGAGAGACTCTCGGAGTATATAGTAAACCCCCAGGTAATGGTTACGGTCACCTCCGTGGGAAGCTATAAGATACTGGTCCTCGGAGAGGTAATGAACCCCGGGGTCTTTGTCCTCGATACGGACCTTAGCGTCATGGAGGCGATAACGAGGGCAGGAGGGGCCACGGACGACGCGAAACTCAAAAACGTCCTTCTAATATCGAGAAGGGGCGAGAAGTCCGAGACCGCCTCCCTTGACCTGAAGAAGGCCTTCAAGCTCGGGGACCTTAGCGAGGACAGGGCATTGGACAACGGCGACATAGTATACGTGCCCGCCGTCGCCATAGCCAACGTGAGCTGGTACTTCTCGCACCTCTCGAGGATACTCTCCCCCATAGTGAATCTCGAGAGCGGGATAGTGCTCTGGCCGCAGGTGGAAAAAGCCCTGCGCGGTGAGGACACCGAAACCGGTCTGGCGATCCCAACGCCGTGACGACGGGTCAAAACGACAAGACCAACTTTTGCGGATATCGTACCAGGACGTTAAAAACATAAGCGGAACAAAATCCAATAACGGTTAGAGACGGACAACAGGGATGGAATTTCTAAGGCTCTGGGAGATAATCATTCGCAGAAGGTGGACGGTCGTCATCACCTTCTGCGCCCTTTTCTTCGTCATCGCCGTGATGACGGCCGTCGTTCGCCCCTCCTACAAGGCCGAGGCAAAGCTCCTGGTGGGGATGACGGACACCCTTTCCTCCATCATGACGAACATGGGCTTCAGGGTGGTAACGAACGAGCCTATAAGCGAGGGCTACGAGACGGACATAGCGCTGGCCGAGATCACCCCCCTTCTCAACGAGCTGATATCCGCACTCGACCTGCACGACAGGTACGGAGACGTGATCAAGCCGAAGAAGCTCGTGGACTCGAGCCTGGTGGTGAACAAGCTCCTGCCCCAGCCGTACCTCGACGTCGACCAGTACGAGGACGCCGACATGCTCAAGATAAAGGCCTATTCTCCCGACCCCGTCCTGGCCGCCGGGATATCCAACGCCCTCGCCGAGCTCTACATAAAAGACAGGATCAAGAGGACGAGGGAGGACTTCGAGAGCGCCAGGGCCTTTATAGACGGCCAGATACTCAAGGTAAGAGACGAGTATTACAGGTCGCTGACGGAACTGGTGAGCTACAAGACCAGGACCGGCATAGTAGACCTGGACACGCAGCAGACGAACCTCATAGACAAGATAAACGACCTTAAGAATGACTACGACGCGAACGAGAAGACCATCATAGAGCTCGACAACGAGGTCGGCGAGATAGAAAGAAAGCTCTCGGAGATAGAGGCCGTGAGAAAGCAATCCGAGGGCTTCGCCTGGAGAGAGACCCTGAGGAACCTCAAGGGACAGATGAACGACCTCCTCGTGGACATCTCGGAGGTGAGCATCGACTACACGAAGGAGCACCCCGAGTACAAACAGCTTGAGAAACAGGTCGAGACGGTAAGGGACCTCCTGAAAAAAGAGACGAGGGACTTCTTCGAAAACAGGGAGTTCTCCGTGGAGTCCATCTACGACGACCTCGCCAAGAGGCTGGTGGACGGCCACATCGACAGGGAGGTGACGGTAGCCAAGAGGCGGCTCATAGAGAGGTTCGTCGAAGGGTATCAGGCCGAGCTTATGGACATGCCTTTAAAGGGCGCCGAGTCCACCAAGCTGGATCTCATAGCCTCTGCGCACAAGGAGAACTACCAGGGCCTCCTTAAGAGCCTGACTCAGCTCGGGGTCGCCGAGGCGGCGGCACTCTCGAACATAAAACTGGTGGAGCCGGCGGTGGAGCCCGATGAGCCGGCCTTCCCAAAGAAATCCATAAACTACCCCCTGGGGGTATTCCTCGGGCTCTTCTGGGGGCTGGCGCTGGCGCTTTTCAGAGACTATATCGACAACACCATAAGGGCCCCGGGGCAGATAAAGAGTATAAGGCCTGGCTCGCTCCTCGGGACCATCCCCTTCTCGGGGTCTTTAAAGGAGCCGGGCCTCGTATCGAGCCTCGACCCCGCCGCTGCCGCCTCCGAGGCCTTCAGGACCGTAAAGAACAATATGCAATACGCCATTGCGGACGAGCCGATACGGTCCGTAGTCGTAACGAGTTCGGTGGACTCCGAAGGAAAGACCACGGCGGCCTCGAATATCGCCGCGGCCCTGGGCAGGGAGAAAAAAAGGGTGGTCGTCGTGGACCTTAACCTGAGAAGACCGGCGGCACACAGGTTCTTCAAACTCTCCGGCGAGAGGGGGGTGACGGACGTGGTTACAGGCGGCGTCGCCCTTAAAGACGCCCTCCAGAGAACGAGCATAGATGGGGTGGACCTCCTCTCGGGCGGAACCCCTGCGCCAGACCCGGGGGCCGTGATAGGCTCTGAAAGTTTAAAGGAGCTGGTCGCAAAACTAACGGAAGGTTACGACCTCGTCATCATGGACACGCCCCCGCTTTCAGTGGCGAGCGACGCCGTCGTCGCGGGCAGGCTCTCCGGAGGCATACTGCTCGTCATAGGAGCCGGCCAGGTCACCTTGCCCGTCTTCGAAGACACCCTCGAGGCCGTGGATAAGGCGGGAGCTAAGCTCGTCGGGGTGGTGCTTAACAGGTTCAGACCGTAAGGCCCCGGCCCACGCCCATGGGCATCAAATCCAGTCAATCTTCAAGGAGGAGCGCCATGGCAAAGAGATTCTCGGCCCTGTCTTTCTTTCTATTCATTATGCTCGCGACGTCCTGCCATGCAGGCACGCCGAAGGTAGCGGCTGCCGTCGACTACAGTTCAGAGACTGAAACGGTAAGCCCCTATGTGGCTGGCACGACTGCGGGGCCCTTTTACGACGCCAACGCCTACGCCTACCTCGAAGACGCCGGCTTCAGGCTCGTCGAGGTCACCATATGGCTATCTGACCCAAGGGGGGACAGGGGGGAGATGGGGGAGATGGGCCCCAGGGGGGAGATGGGAAGAGGGGGAGATGATTTTCTCGCGCGCAGGCTCGAAAACAACGTCGATACGGTAAAGAGGCAGGTAGGCTCCATACTGGGCATAGGCGCCGAGCCCCTCGTCATGATGATATCGAGCGGCAAGCCCGCCGACATGGCCGAGTACCGTCAGAAGGTGGGCAGCGTCATAAACGAGCTGAGGGCCGCCGCGAGAGAGGCGGGCTCCGACCTTTCGCTCTTCAGGTTCGGCAACGAGCCCGAGGCCGAGAGGTTCTGGCATGGCACGAGGCAGGAGTTCTTCGAGACCTACAAGGCGTGGGCCGAGGTCGTCAAGTCCATTTCAGGCGACTTCGTCGTCGAGGCCCCCGGCTTCACCACCGTCACGAAGAGGTCCTTCAGGGGCGAGTACCGCAAAGACGCCCACGACTTCGCCGTGGAGTTCCTCGACTACTGCAGGGACAACCTCGCGCCCCTCGAC
>DATEAM010000156.1:0-14269 GCA_035288385.1 Thermodesulfobacteriota bacterium | reverse complement strand
TTTTCCGGTGGCCGTCGTGCCGTTTTGGCTGGAATAACACGTACCCGAGGTCTGTGTGTGGTCCATGGTGACCGTCTGCCAGCTTGTCGTCACGTGGCAGGCGTCACAGGTATTCGTGCTCGATATGTGCGTAGATGATTTCCCCGTGGCCGTGGTCCCGTTGTGGCATGAGGAGCATGTGCCCGTTACCGTGCCGTGGTCTACTGTTACCGCGAGCCAGCCCGTTACCACGTGACAGGCGTCGCAGGTATTGTTGCTCGCGATATGGTCCGGGGGCTTACCAGCAGCCGTCGTGCCGTTGTGGCATGAGCCGCATGTGCCCGATACCTCGTTATGGTCTACGGTCGCCGAGGACCAGTTTGCCGTCGTATGGCAGTTCTCGCAGTTATTGGAGCTCGTTATATGGCCCGTGGATTTTCCCGCAGCGCTGGTGCCGTTATGACAGGAGTAGCAGGACCCCGTCATGGACCTGTGGTCGAAAGTGGCCGATTCCCAGCCAGCCGTGGTATGACACTCCTCGCAGACGTTGCCGCTTTCGATGTGGTTGGAGGGTTTTCCCGTGGCCGTGGTCCCGTCGTGGCATGAGCTGCATGTGCCCGTTACGGAGCCGTGGTCGAAGGATGTTACGGTCCAGCCCGAGGTCGTGTGACACTCGTCGCATGTCCCTCCGCTCGAGATGTGGCCCGACGGTTTTCCGGGCGCTGAGCCGCCGTTGTGGCAGACCGAACACTGGCCGAAGGTCTCGGCGAGGTGTTTGAATCGGGAGACGACCCAGCTCTCGTCGGTGTGACACTGGTCGCAGTCAGCCGCCGTCCTTGTGTGGTCGTACGGCATGGCGGTGGCCTTTACAAGGGTTCCTTCGGCGTGACAGTCAACACACCTCGTGGAGGTGCTCGTGAAAATCCCGCGCACGTGGCAGCTTGCGCATTTGGCCGAGCCGTGGCTGCCGCTAAGGGGAAATCCCGTGGCAAAATGGTCGAACTTGAAGTTGTCCGCTGCGGAAGAGACGAGAGGCAGCCGCTCGGAGTCTTTCATCTCCCTCGTGGAAACCCTGGATACCCAGGCCTCTTTGTAGTCCCCCCTTAAGTCGTCGAGAACCTCCGTGGCCGCTTCCTTGCTCTCGAAGAACCCGAGGCGCAGCCTGTACCACAGCTCTCCGTCTTTATCATAGATGGTGGTATAGAGCTGGTATTTCTTGAAGACCTCATGCCTGTGAAGGGTCGAGGGTTCTATTGGGGAGGTGGAAGAGAGGAGGTTTATTGCGTAACGTCCGGCAGCTTCTTCAGAGTCCTTGTCGATACCGCCCTTGTCCGCGCCCGCCTTGGGCGCAAGGAAGACGCCGGCGCACAAAAGGAGCACGCCCGCAAGCAGGGCAAGCTTTTTCGGTAAACCGATAAGGGTTGTGCGGCGAGGCCTCGAACCCATCTCTTCCTTTTTTCTCATACCCATGTTCCTTCGTTGATGCTCAGGCGCGCCCTCGATGAAAGGCTCAGTGCCTGATCCTTATCTTCTCGAAAGACTCGGTGTTATGACACCTTTCGCAGCCGAGCCCGAAACTCCCCCGGTGCTCGTCGTCCTTCTGGTGACAGCCGTAACAGGCCGTGGACATCTCTATCTCGCCCTTCACCTTCTGGGTGTGGCAAGACCTGCAGTTGAGGTCCTCGTGGGCCCCGTCCAGCTTGAAATCGGTCTGTGATTCATGGTCGAAGCGCCACAGGGCCCAGCCGTTGGGGTTGTGGCAGGGGCCGCACTTCGTGCCAAGAGTCCCCTCGTGGTCGTCATCCGCCCTGTGGCAATCGATGCAGCCTATGGGCGTGTCCTTGTACCTCGCCGACGGATGACACTCCTCGCACGTGGAGATCGAATGGAGCCCGATGAGGGGGAAGCGCGTGAGGTCGTGGTCGAAGAACACCTTGGACCGCCAGCCCTTCTCGTTGTGGCACTTCTCGCAAACCTTGCCTTGCTGGCCTCTGTGCACGTCGTTCACCTTGTGGCACCCGTAGCAGTCCGTTTTCAGCTCCGAATCGTATGCGGGGCCCCTGTGGCAGGCGTCGCATCTGACGTCCTCGTGCTTGTCCTTCAAAGGAAAGTCCGTCTCGTCGTGGTCATAGATCGAACGGTCCCAGTCCTTCGGAGTATGGCACTCCTTGCATTTTTCCCCGTAGCGCCCCTTGTGTATGTCGTCGTTCTTATGACATTCGTAACAGTCCGTTTTAAGATCCTCTTCGTACACGTTCTTCTGTTTCCCGTGGCAGGCGGCGCAGTGCGCGTCACGGTGCTTTTCCTTCAGAGGAAAATCGGTGTCGTCGTGGTCGAAGGTGGTCTTTTCCCAGTCCTTCGCCGTGTGGCACTCCTCGCACTTCTTTCCGTACCGCCTGTTGTGCACGTCGTTAAGCCTGTGGCACGTATAGCAGTCGTCGGGGGTCTTCTTGTACCGCTCGTTGGGGTGGCAGCTTGCGCAGGAGGCGTCCTCGTGCTTGTCCTTCAATGGGAAGTCGGTGTCGTCGTGGTCGAAGCGCGCCTTCCTCCACGAACGTTCGTCGTGGCACTCCTTGCATTTTTTCCCGAGGTCCCCCCGGTGCGTGTCGTCCTCCTCGTGACAGTCTATGCACCCTGAGGGGGCGTCGCGGTATTTCTTCCCGCTCTTGTGGCACAGGGCGCACTTGACCCTCGCGTGGGCGCCCTTGAGCTCATAGTCCGTAACAGCGTGGTCGAAGATCTCGCTGTCCATGATCACCGCGTTGAAGTCCCGGCCCTTGTGCTCGGTGTGGCAGTGCCTGCATTCGACGTCCTTGACGTCAGGGCTCAGGCCGTGATAGCCGAGTTTCTTTTCCACGTCCTCCGCGACCTTTTCATGGCAGTCCAGGCAAAGGTCCCTCTGCAGGGCCTTGCTGAAGGGCTTGTGGCACTTGGAGCACTCGTCTTCGTATTTCGCGTGGCCCTTGATCACGTCCCCCGGCATGACGAGTCGCTCCATTACGGAGGCGGGCGCCTGGCCCGAGAGGGCGGAGGCGAGGATACCCAGGGCGAGCGTCAAGATTAATTTCCATGAACCGGGCCTTTTCATCGCGTATCAATACATGTGCACGGCCAGTATATGAACCACCGTCACTATCACCATCATTATGAAGAGCGGCATGTGAAACAGATGCCAGAGCGAGAACAACCTCTCCCAGACCCCGAACTCGGCCGTCATCACCGCCGTCCTCATGTGGGCACAGATGTGCTCTCTGGCCTGCCGCCTGTTGAGCTCCGTTAAGCGCTCCGACCAGCCCAGACGCTTCGCCGTTACGCCCGCGGCGCGCTTCAGGCCCGCAAGGAGCGCCAGATGGGTCCAACTGGCCCGAAGGCTGATGGAGAAAAAGTGAAAGAAGCTCTTGAAGAAGCTCTCGCGCTCTTCAAGAACGGCGTTGTCAAAGTCCAGGAGCCTCTTCTGGAGCCCGGGCGCGTATTCGAGCACCTGGGAGAGGCTGTTCTTCCTTATCATCAAATCCCTCCGGAGCTCCTTTAGCGTAAGGCGCCTGCCGTAGAGGCCGTAGTGTATCTTCGTATATATGTAGCGCCCGACGAACCCGCTCCCGGCCACAAGCAGCATCGATATGAGCGCAACACGGCTGTTCATGGAACCGAGGCGGAAGTTTGAGTGGAAGAGGATGAGCGCGGGACCCGCAACACCCATTATCATGTGGGCCCTGAACCAGTGCTTAGTGGCGCCGAAGTTCCTCAGGAGCCTGACCCTTTTCCTTACGGGGTAGAGGAACAGGAGCACCATCATCGTGGCCCCCGCTATGCCGAGGTAATAGCCGAGACCGGTTTCGGCCACTATGTACTCCTCGGCCCTGAACCTCCACCCGATGTAAAGCGCCACGGCGAGGAGAAGATATCCGAGGAGCGTGGGGAGCCTGGTTACGGGTGCCGCATGGAGCTCGTTGACGGGAGCCGTGTCCCGGAGCTTTTCAGCTGTTTCGGGTCTCTGGGCTCCAAGGTCTACGGGCCTTTTACCGGTAGCGTCTATGGCAGTAACCGTTCGAGTGTTGCCCATACAGATTCCTTTCATTGAAGTCGGGGCAAGGGACCCGGGTCAGAAGAGTCCCTGAAGCCAGCCCTTCTCGGACCTGTGTTTTTCGAGGAGTTCGAGGACCTCGGCGTTATTGCCCGCGAGGTCAAGGGCCTTTTCGCGCTTCTTGTTCATTATGTTCGGGTTCGCCCCTGCCTCGAGCAACGCCTTTACGGTCTTCGCATATCCACCGGCTGAGGCGAGCATGAGGGCGGTGTTGCCGTTTTCGTTTTTTTCGTCCACCCCGGCGCCCCTGTCGATAAGAAAACGGGCTACGGCTGTGTGGCCCTGGCCTGAGGCGAGCAGGAGCGGGGTGTTTCCCGAGGAGGTCTTCGCGTCCACGCCGCCTCCGGCGTTTACAAGGGCCTTAACCATCTCAAGGTTCCCGATCCACGCGGCGCGCGCAAGCGCGTTCTGGCCCCTGGAGTACCCCGTGTAGACGTCGGCCCCGTTGGCCAGTAGTGTGGAGACCACGTCGGTCCTGCCGTACTCGACGGCATACCACAGAGCCGTCCTGCCCTCGGCGTCTCTGGCGTTTACGGCGGCGCCGTTGGCGATAAGCGTCTTTACGGTCTTGTCAAGCCCAAGGCGTGACGACCACATGAGCGGGGTCGCTGCCTCGCCCGCGCCTCCTGCCGGGTTTATTTCGGCGCCTTTTGAGATGAGCACCGTTGCCGTCGAGCCGTCCGTGCAGCGTGAGGCGTGCACCAAGGCGGTCGTCCCGTCCGCCTCCCTTGCGTCTACGTCGGCGCCCGCCTCTATGAGGCTACGCACCACCCCGGCATGGCAGCCCTCGGCAGCCCAGATAAGAGCCGTCTTTCCTTTGGGCCCGGCCCCTGTGTCCCCCCCCCTCGCGATGAGGACCTCCACGACCGCTTCGTGGCCCTGCCAGGAGGCCCTCGTAAGCGGCGTATGGCCCTCCCCGTCCCTTTCGTTCACCTTTGCGCCCTGCGATATAAGGGCGCCGACGATATCCTTCTGCCCCCTCCATGCGGCGGCCATGAGAGGAGACCACCCACTGTACGGGTCTGACCCGGCCGTGGGGCCAGGACCCTTTCTCAGCTCCTCGAGCCTTACTATGGGGGTCCTGTCCTCCTTCCTCTCCTCGAGCCTCGCCCCGTTTTTGATGAGCGAGCTCACTATTGACTTATGCCCGCCTCTTTCTGCCAGGACCACGGCGGTCTCGTCTTTCTTGTTCTTGCCGTTTATGTCTGCGCCTTTCTTGATCAGGAGGTCGAGGGCGTCTGTATGCCCCTTTCCGGCGGCTATCATGAGAGGGGTGTTGCCGTTTCGGTCGCGCGTGTTTAAGTCGGCCCCGGCTGAGGCAAGGGCCTCGATTAACTTGACCTCTCCTGCCCCGGCCGCTACGAGGAGGGCGTCATCCCCGTAATTGTCCCTTACGTTGACGCTTGCGCTACCTGAGAGCAACTCCTTTACGACGTCTGTGTGTCCCTTTGAGGAGGCCTCGATAAGGGCGGTCCTGCCGTCGAGGCCCGCATCGTCGGGGTCGGCGCCCTCTCTCAAGAGGTCCTCGACTTCCCCGGTTCTGCCCTTTCCGGCGGCCCAGCGAAGCCTCTCCTCGAGGCTCGACTCCTCGGCTCTTGACTCATCTCGAGGTCGGTCCTTTTTAGTGCGCCCTTCGAGGGTGGGGTCAAGCCTCGCCATGGCCAGCTCATGGCCCCCGGCGGCCGCCGCTTTGTACCAGCGAAGGGCCTCCTCGACGTCCTCCTCCACGCCCCAGCCCTTTTCGTACATCATCCCCAGGTTGTAGCTTGCCTTTACGTGACCCTGCTGGGCCGCCTTTTTCATCCAGTTGAAGGCGGCCTCGAGGTCCCTCTCCACACCGCGCCCAGAGCGGTAAAGTCCGGCCAGCTGGTACTGCGCGCGGGTATCCCCCTTCTCGGCCAGCGGCTTTATGAGCCTTACCACTGTTGCGTAGTCCCTTGTGCGCGCCGCCGCCCTGGCCTCCTCGAACACGTCGCCGCGGCAGAGGGCGGGGACTCCGGCGAGCAGCAGCGCCGTGAAAAGGGCGGTCTTCACGCCTGCCGAGAAAAATCTGTTAAGCGGCCCCGTACTTGGTCTCAACTCCTATACCCACCTTCTTCAGAAAAGCCGTCGGGAGTATCCCGCCGGCGTTTACGATTACCGCGTCGTTTTCCAGCTCCAGGGACTTCCCCTCCTGCTCTATCACCACGGCACCCTCTTTTATTTCCGTTACGTTGGAACTCATGAGTATGCGCAGGCGTCCTTCGGCCGCGGCTGCCTGCACCCTCCGGCGGTTATTTTCCTTGGCGCGGGTAAAGGCAGGGCTCCTGTAGCTTAGAGTTACCGAGGTCCCTTCCTCCTTCGATATGCTTACGGCCGACTCGAGGGCGCTGTCGCCTCCGCCGACTACGAGCACGCGCCGGCCCCTGTACTGTTGGGGGTCGATGAGGCGGTAGACCACCTTGGGCAGGCCCTCCCCGGGCACACCGAGCTTCCTCGGGGTGCCGCGCCTGCCTATGGCGAGGAGCACCGTCCTTGTGTTGTAGCTCGCCACGGTCGTCTTTACGGTAAACCCCTTGCAGGTCTCCGTTATCTCCTCTACCCGTTCCCCGTAGTTTATCTTTACGCCGGTGTCCCTTTCCACTTTCTGCCAGAACCCGAGGAGGGCCTCCTTCGTGGTCTCCTTGAACCGGATCTTGCCTACCAGGGGCAGTTCCGCCGGAGCGGTCATCACTATCTTTCCCCGCGGGTAATGGTAGACGGTGCCCCCGAGGGAGTCCTGCTCCACGGTTGAGTAACGGAGAGCGTGCTTCTTCGCGGCGAGTGTGGCTGAAAAACCTGCGGGGCCGGCCCCGACGATAAGGACGTCAAGCTCGGTGGTGTTCCCGGCGCTGCGGGCCCCGGCTATGGAGTCCATGGCCTGGCGGCCCTGTTCGACGGCGTTTCGTATAAGCCCCATGCCTCCGAGCTCTCCGGCGATGAATATCCCCGGGACGTTGGTCTCGAAGTCGGGGCTTACAAGGGGTATGTCCACGCCGCGGGTCTCCGTGCCGAAGACGAGGGTTATGGCGTCAGCCGGGCATGCGGTCTTGCACGCCCCGTGGCCTATGCAGTCGGTGGGGTTAATGAGTTGGGCCTTTTCCCCGATAACGCCGAGGACCGCGTGGTCGGGCTGCTCGGGGCAGGCGTTCACGCAGGAGCCGCACCCGAGGCAGCGGTTGTGGTTTATGGAGGGATGGAGAGAGGCCGGCTCCGTAAGACCGGCTTTTAGAGCCTCATCGCGTAGCGCGAGGAAGCGCCTCTTCTTTCTCTCACGCAGGCCCACATAGAGGCCGAGTATTATGACAAGCGGGGCGAGGTAAAGCCACAGGCCCAAAGTCGCTATCGTCCCCATGCGAAAAACAGCTCCCCTAACTAACGTTAACGTTTTACCTGATGAAGGTTACTTTTTCAGGAAATCAGTTAGTACCATCTGCGACATTAAGGGAAGATTAGAAAGCGCCGGAAATTCCCTGCAAGGGCAAGGTCTTTATACGCCAGCACATGATAATAAAAAAAACCTTCGAAAAAAGTGACTTAACTCACAACAGGAGGGCATGATGCGGCCAGGGGGAAGGGTTTTGCGCGCCTTTCAGGGTCCAAAAAGATTCATAAGAATTTGCCCCCTTCGACTCAATCTTCCCCTAACCCGCAATCCGTATAGTGGGTGTCAGATAGGGGATGCTCATTTAACCGATAAAACCATGGAGGAAATAAAAATGACGAGACAGGACAGGATAACGTGGCGGTGGCGGCAATAGCCCTTTTCGCCGCGACGAACTACATGGTTTGCTTAAGGAGGAGCTCAAAATGGAGAAGACGACTACCTGGCGCCCTGGGACGGAGTCCCTCAGGGGCGCGCGTGGCGCGTATTACCGTTTTTGGCCTCACCTGCCGGGAAACGGGCCTATCGGCAGGGCAAAATTACGGGCCTTGGAAAACAACGGCCATACGCTCGTCATTTTTTTCTGGTCTTCAAGGGACTTCTGTGCTATAGTATCAAAAGAATATGGCGCCGCCCGGTTGGCGCCCGCTCCGTCGCGGCTGATTCCTTCCTTGATCAAACCTCACCCCGACAACCTTTTTTGTTTTGCCTAGACCGGCCCATTTACATGGGTAGGCCAATTCATGGAGTAATTTATTATGCCTTTTGAACAACTCGGCCTTCGGCCGGAACTGCTTAGAGCGGTTGCCGCCGAGGGCTACACACGCCCCACGCCCGTTCAGGTCAGGACCGTACCGGCAGTGCTCGAAGGCCGCGACGTCCTCGCGGGAGCGCAGACCGGCACCGGCAAGACAGCGGCCTTCACCCTGCCCATCCTCCAGCTCCTGAGCCGACATGGCAACAGGGTGCGGGGGCCACGCGCCCTTGTGCTCGCACCCACGCGTGAGCTTGCGGCCCAGGTAAGCGAGAGCGTGCGCACCTACGGCAGGAACCTGCGCCTGAGCTCTACGGCGGTCTTCGGCGGGGTGGGCATAGGCCCTCAGATAGAAAAGCTGCGCCGCGGGGTGGACATCCTCGTGGCTACCCCGGGAAGGCTCCTTGACCACGCAGGGCGTGGCACCGTGGACCTCTCGCGCGTGGAGATCCTCGTACTTGACGAGGCCGACCGCATGCTGGACATGGGCTTTATACACGACATCCGGAGGATTATGAAGCTGCTGCCCCAGAAACGCCAGAACATGCTCTTCTCCGCCACATATTCGGAGGAGATAAAGCGCCTTGCCGACGGCATTCTCCACAACCCCGAGGTTATCGAGGTGGCTCAGAGGAATTCGGCGGCCGAGACGGTGACCCACGTGGTGCACCATGTAGTGCGCACACGCAAGAGAGAGCTCCTTACCCACCTCATAAGGGAGAGGGACCTGCGCCAGGTGCTGGTCTTCACCCGCACGAAGCGGGGAGCCGACGCGCTGACAAGGCAGCTCCTGCAAGACGGCGTTTCCGCCACCGCCATCCACGGCAACAAGACCCAGTCGGCGCGCACGCGCGCGCTCTCGGACTTCAAGAAGGGCGCGGTGCGGACCCTGGTCGCAACGGATGTCGCATCCAGGGGCCTCGACATCGACAGCCTTCCCCATGTGGTCAACTACGATATGCCCGACGTCGCCCAGGACTACGTCCACCGCATCGGCCGCACGGGCAGAGCAGGGGCGAGCGGTGTCGCGCTTTCCCTGGTAAGCGCCGACGAGAGGGACCTTTTGACCAATATCCAGCGGCTCCTTAATCGTAAGCTTCCCGTCGAGGAGGTATCCGGCTTCAAGCACGACCATGCCGAGGTCTCCCCTCAGAGCGGCAGAAGGCAGGGCCGCGGCGAGAGGTCCGCTGATTTCAGGAGCGAGAGGTCCGCTAAGAGCCGTGACAACGGGTCAGGGGGCTCATGGAAGCCGGGGAAGCCGGGGGCAAGTGGGGCAAGGGGGGCAAAGGGGGCAAAGGGGACGAGGGATCAGGGACGGCGTTCGTAGACACGCGTAAATTCAAGGACCTTTAAAGAAGAGGGCCCCGCAAGGGCCCTCTTTCATATTGAGCTGGTTTCCGGGAGGGCCTCTCGTCCCGCCGCGAGGGCCCCTCTTTCGGAGTCCCACCGCCCACACGGGCATCTTGAGTCCACTCCAGGGGACCTGCCCGCCTTACAGTACAAAAACCATACATCCAGGGGTCAAACCCGAAGGGCCTTATATGACCCGGCAGCCCCCGGGGCCTTGAAAAAACAGCCTTTACGGGCAGGGTTTTTGATATATAATGGGTAACGAGAAGCCCCCCTGTCATGAGACTCATGAACTCTTTTCATCCTTTTGTCCTTAACATCCGCCCTCTTAGAGGTCGGGGTGCGGTTTCCACCGGGAGTTGAAGCCCTTGCCGGCTGCACATCAACGGCCCTTTTCCTGAAGGAGTGACGATGACGGAAAGATACGTATGCATACACGCGCACTTCTACCAGCCCCCCAGGGAAAACCCCTGGCTCGAGGAGCTGGAGCTCCAGGACTCCGCCTACCCATATCACGACTGGAACGAGCGCATCACGGCCGAGTGTTACGCCCCCAACACCTCTTCGAGGATACTGGACCACGAGCAAAGGATAATCGACATAGTGAACAACTACTCGAAGACGAGCTTTAACTTCGGGCCCACGCTCCTTTCCTGGATGGCCAGACGCAGGCCCGAGGTCTACGGGGCCGTCCTGGAGGCGGACAGGATAAGCATGGAGAGGTTTTCGGGCCACGGCTCGGCCATCGCGCAGGTCTACAACCACATGATAATGCCCCTTGCCGAGAGGCGCGATAAGTTCACCCAGGCCTTCTGGGGCGTGAGGGACTTCGAGAAAAGATTCAACAGGCCCCCCGAGGGGATGTGGCTGCCGGAGACGGCGGTGGACACCGAGACCCTCGAGGTCCTCGCCGGGCTGGGGATAAAGTTCACCATACTCTCGCCCCGACAGGCGCTGAGGGTGAGGGTGCTGGGGGCAAAGGACTGGGATGACGTGAGCGGCGGCAAGGTCGACCCCACAATGGCCTACGCATGCAGCCTCCCCTCGGGGAAAACGATGAACGTCTTCTTCTACGACGGACCCATCTCCCACGACGTAGCCTTCGGGAGGCTCCTTAAGGACGGCGAGGCCTTCGCCAAAAGGCTCCTTTCGGCCTTTCCGGAAGGCTCGAAGGGGCCCCGGCTGGTACACATCGCCGCCGACGGGGAGACCTACGGCCACCACCAGAGGTACGGCGACATGGCCCTTGCCTATTGTCTTTACTTCATCGAGTCGAGCGAAACCGTCTCCCTTACGAACTACGGCGAGTACCTCGAAAAGTACCCGCCCACCCACGAGGTGGAGTTGATTGAAAACTCATCCTGGAGCTGCGTGCACGGTGTGGAGCGCTGGAGGGACGACTGCGGGTGCAAGACGGGAATGCACGCAGGCTGGTCCCAGGGCTGGCGCAGGCCGTTGAAGCAGGCGATGGACTGGCTGATGGACCGCCTGGCCGATATCTACGAAAGGGAGTCCGCCGGCCTCCTGAAAGACCCCTGGACGGCGAGGGCCGGCTACATCGCCGTGCTCCTTGACGGGAATAAGAAGGAGAGTTTTCTCAAGAAACATTCCAAAACAGAGCTTTCCGACCAGGAGAAGATAAAGGTCCTGAAACTCCTCGAGATGCAGAGAAACTCCATGCTCATGCACACGAGCTGCGGCTGGTTTTTCGACGAGATATCCGGGATCGAGACGGTCCAGGTCATGCAGTACGCGGCCAAGGCGATGCAGTATGCCAAGGAGATAACGGGAGAGAACCTTGAGCCAGGGTACCTCGATTTTCTCGAGAGCGCCCCGAGCAACGTGTACAGGAACGGCAGGCAGGTCTATGAGCTCTTCGTAAGGCCGGCGATGGTGAACCTCTACAGGGTGGGGGCGCACTACGCCATGAGCTCCTTATTCGAGGACTACCCCGAGGACATAAGGATATACTGCTACTCCGGCAAAAAAGAGGTCTATAACAGGATAGACGCCGGCAGGAACAGGCTCGTCACCGGCAAGGCCCTTCTCTCATCCGGGGTGACGGGAGAGGGAAAGGACCTCTCCTTCGCCGCCCTTCACTTCGGGGACCAGAACATAAGCTGCGGGGTACAGGACTTCCCGGGTGCGGAGGCCTTCGCCTCCATGGAGGAGGCCCTCGCCGGGGCCTTCGAGAGGGGGGACGTCCCGGCCGTCATAAGGCTCATGGACAGGCACTTCCCCTTCAATTACACGGTATGGCATCTCTTCAAGGACGAGCAGAGAAGGATCCTCGGACAGATACTGAGCCTCACCTACGAGGAGATCGAGAACTCCTACCGCCATATATACGCGGAAAACTACACGCTCATGAACTTCTTCCACAGCCTGCACATACCGGTGCCAAGGCCCGTCTACGTGGCCGCCGAGTATATAGTAAACCTGGACATGAAAAGGGTCCTCAATGAGGAGGCAACGGACGTAAAGAGGCTCGAGCGTCTTATAGACGATATCGGAAGGTGGTCAATAGGGCTGGAAAAGGGCATGGAGGTGATCGCCAGCACGAAGATAACCTCTCTTATGAAGGCCTTTTCACTGAACCCCGAGGACGCCTCCCTTATGGAGAGGATGCGCGCGGTCCTGGGCCTCCTGAAGAGGATACCCGTGGAGCTCGACCTCTGGGAGGCCCAGAACTTCTACTTCTCCGTGGCCAGGCGCCTTTACAAATACAAGAAAAAGATGGCCGGAAAGGACGATGCCTCCGGGCAGTGGCTGGAACAGTTCAGGGACCTCGGCAGGAACCTGAAGGTGAGGGTGGAATGAGGACCGCGGCCCTTTTGATCTACGGGTGGACGGCGTTCTTCCACCGCAGATTGTCACATCCCGATAACCGTTGAGGAACCTGAGTTCAGGCCGCGTCCCGGCCGTTTTCAGTCCGCCAACTTGACGAAAAGAGCGGGCCCCTCATCTTCACCGGCGAGTTTTCATTAAGATCCTTACTCCTTTTGACTCCACCTGCCGTCATCGGATTGCACCCACCAGCCCTTCCTGGCCATTTTGATCCAGCTCCCGGCAAAGAGTTTTTTTATGTCCGGGATCCTGTCGGGGCTGAAATTGTTCGCCTTGGCTATCTCCGCATAAAGGGCCTCTCTGTCGTCGTTTTCCGATTTTATGAGACGGGTGAGTGTAGCCTTTTCCTTCAAGTCCAACCCATCGGTAGTCCGGATTACCAGAAGCCCGTCGTTGGCTATCCCCACGTTGCCTCTGTCAAGAAAGGGCTTGATGGAGTCGGCCCTCTGACTGATGGAATCCTTTATGGCCCTTATGCCGGGGGTGGTCACGTTTATGTCCGCCTCCTGCGCATGGGCCACTGAGGGGCCGATGGTCAGGCTCGCAAGCCTCGTCCAGCTTTTGAGAAGGCCCTGTTGTTTGCCGTTTTTCTCTTTTTCCTTATTATTTTCCTGTTCCTGTCCACCCCAGACCTCTTCGACGATCTGGTCTGCCGCCTTCTCCACGGCCGCAGCGGGAAAATATATGTTTATGGTAACGCACGAGATTATTGCAAAAACCAGAGGAGCGAATACCGCTGTCTTCCTGAGTTTTTTTCCCATGGCCCGGTTCTCCCTCTTAAGAAATTTTCTCCTGCTTACGGAGATTCCCGCAAAAAATTATCTGAGTTAACTTATGACCCGCGCCCACAGAATCCTACTCGACCCTTACGCCCTCGGTACTGCCTATGAGCCTTATCCTCTCAAGCCTTTTAACCATCTCCTTGAAGGAGATCACGTTGGTATAGTTTATGACGTCGACCTTCGGGGGAAGGGCCCCGCCCCTAACAATATACTCCTTATCGCCTTCCTTCTCAATACCCAAGAGCAGAAATCTGTCGTTCTTGAGCCGGCCCCTGAAACCCATCTTGCTGTACCTGTATTCCTTGAACAGCCTGTATATCCCCCTGTTCAACACCGACGCCGTGGAGCCGGTGCCGAGTATGGATATCTTGTTGAGAGCCTCGGTGCTTATCCTCTGGCCGACCCCTCTCCTCCTGACGGTCTCTATGCGGGCCTTGAAGCTTTCGGGCTGACCGTTGGTGATTACGAGGTCCTCCACATATCCCTCGAATATCCCCGTAATCCGGCCGAATTCGAAGGTCTCTGTAAGTTTTCCAAGGTCCATCTCCTTTATCTCGACACTGGACTTGAGCGAGGCGGCGGGACTGAAGACGTTGTTTACGGCTACCTCCCTTACGACCACCTCCCCCCCGAAGAGTTTCAGCACTATCATGCCCTCTGTGGTGAGTCTGCTTCCTGCGAAGCTGACCTTCGGGATGGCGCCTGAGAAGGTGCCGCCGAACCGGGGCATGCCGAGGGCGACACTCGCCTCGGAAAGGTCAACACCGTCTATCTCCATCGCCAGGACGAGGTTTCTTCCCGGGCTTATGACGTCTCTGTAATCGAGGTCCTTTAGCCTTACCGTGCCTCCGAAGAGGGGAAGCGCTATATCTTCCCTGAAGACGATGGAGTTTCGCCAGAGGGAGGGGAATGCCGCAAGGTCCTTGAACTCAAGCGCCCCCCAGGAAACGCTCCGGACCCTTAGGGAACCGTACCGCTCAACCCTTTGCCGGGAAGCAGGCCCCGGGTAGGATATATCAACGGGAAGGGAGATATTCACGCCTGTAACAGAAAGCCCGGACCCCTCGCCC
>DATEAM010000155.1:0-6560 GCA_035288385.1 Thermodesulfobacteriota bacterium | reverse complement strand
GTTTTCCCCAAGGGGCGGGTAGCTCAGTTGGGAGAGCGCAGCCCTTACAAGGCTGAGGTCGCAGGTTCGATCCCTGTTCCGCCTACCAGACTTCCCGGGGGGGAACCTTTCTGAAGAAAGGTTCCCCCCCGGACCCCCTTTCCAAAGACTTTTGGCTATCCAGAGTCGGGAGACCCCCGCGGAAGATTTCTCGTAAGATGGGTCTCCCGACTCTGGATAAATAGCAAAAAGTTTTTGGAGGGAGTTTGAGGGAAACTTTTTTCAAAAAGTTTCCCTCAAGATGCGGGGCCGTAGTTAAGTCGGTTATAACGCTGGCCTGTCAAGCCAGAGGGCGCGGGTTCGAGTCCCGTCGGCCCCGCCATTATTGAAGAGAAGGGTTGCCGGGAGGCAACCCTTTTTTTATGTCCCAGACTGTCCCCGAGCTTTTGTCTTGGATTATTTTCCCACCGGGATTAACGATTGGAGGAATAAAGATTGACGGGCTTGTAACGCTCTATTCTCGTATCCGGTTTCCTTATCATTGTGACTTTGGTTGGTGATCCCTCCTTATAGGACTGAAATAAAAAAATTATCTTTTTCCTGTTTTGCAGCGTAGTTATGCGGGGTTGCCGCCTTCGGCAACCCCTTTTTCATGCCCTCAAAATTGTTTTTTTTATTTGAATTATTATAATTCTTTCTTTTTTTGCGGGCTTCATTTATCCTTGAAACTTTTCCCCCTTGACATGGAATAACTCAACTGGGATAATATCTTATTGAAATTGTTAGGGTATTTAAGCTGTCCACGGCATCTTATCGGGTCCAGCGCAAACTCATGATCCAGCTCTTCCACGTCTCAAAGAGATTCGCCGGCGATATATACGCCCTTAAGGACGTGACCGTCAAGGTCGAGAAGGGCGAGTTCCTCTTCATAACGGGCCCCAGCGGCGCCGGGAAGACCACACTCCTCAAGATAATGTTCGGGGCTTTGAACCCCACGGAAGGCTCCTTTATAATAGACGGGAGGAACTACTCGAGGATACCCCACGGCGAGATACCGGCTTTGAGGAAGAGGATGGGCTTTGTCTTCCAAGACTTCAAGCTCCTTCCCAACAAGACCGTATTCGAGAACGTCGCCCTGGCGTTGAAGGTCATGGGTGTGGGCAGGAGGGATATAAAAAACCGGGTCCTCCGGGTCCTCGGCTACCTGAAACTACAGCACAGGATGAACTTTTGCCCCCCCGCCCTTTCCGGGGGCGAGCAGCAGAGGGTGGCCATAGCGCGGGCCCTCGTTAAGGAGCCTGCCATAATACTCGCCGACGAGCCCACGGGCAACCTCGACCCCGAGCTCTCGGTAAACACCATCGAGCTCTTCAGGGACGTCAACTCCAGGGGCACGACGGTGGTCATCGCGAGCCACGACCGGGGCCTCATCGAGAGGTTCGGCAGAAGGACCGTGGGCCTCGTGGACGGGAGGATTGCGAACTGATGGGGGTTTCAGGAAACCTCCCATATTTTATTACCGACGCCTTCAGGTCCATAAGGGAGAACCTCGCCACCACGGTCCTTACCTCCGTCACATTGGGGTTTTCCCTCGCCATATTCAGTATCTTTCTCATCGTCTTCATGAACCTGAACGGGGTGGTGGGGGCCTGGGGCGAGAGGGCTCACGTCGTGGTCTATGTGAAGGACTCGGAGGCGAAGGCTGACCCTGAGACGCTGAAAAAGCAGATACTCTCCATCGCAGGGGTAAAGGACGCGAGGTATATCTCGAAGGAGAGCGCCTTCGAGGAGTTGAAAGCGGGATTGAAGGGCCACGAGGGGGTGCTCGAAGGGGTGGATAAGAGCGTGCTGCCCGCCTCCTTCGAGGTCACCGTCTCCGAGGATTACAGGGACCCCGGGCGGATGCCCGGCCTGGTCGAAAGGCTCGAAAAATTCTCCTGGGCCGAGGACGTACAGTGGGGCCAGGAGTGGATAAAGAAGTTCTCGGGTGTGTTGAGGTTCATGGAGGCCGGGGCCCTTTTCATGGGAGTATTCCTCGCCGCGGCCACCGTCTTCATAATAACAAACACCATAAGGCTCACCGTCTACGCCCGTAAGGAAGAGATAGAGGTCATGAGGCTCGTAGGGGCCTCGGACGTCTTCATAAAGATGCCCTTCTTCCTCGAGGGCGTCATACAGGGCGTGGCGGGAGGGGTCCTCGCCCTCGGGATACTCCTCCTGGGCCGCGCGGTGCTTTTGTCGGGGATGCCGGCCTATCTCACCTTTATCGTGGACACCCCGGTATCCGTTGCCGCGCTCCTTCTTCTGCTCGTCTCCTCGGGCATAGTGATGGGTGTTGCCGGCAGCCTTATATCGATGGGCAGGTTCCTGAAGGTATGAAGAGGCTCGCTCTGCCGATAGCGGCGGTTTTTCTCTTTCTCTTCTGCTCCGCGGCCTGGGCCGTGGAAAGGGGGGACCTCTCCACAAAGGAGGAGAGCCTCGAGAGCGTAAAAAAGAGGATTACCGAGGAAAGGAAGAAGATAAAAGAGATCCTCAGCAAGGAGACCTCGGTCCTGACGGAAATTGACAGGTTGAACAGGAAGATCGTAAGCAACAAGAAGGAGTTGAGCGGCGTGGAGGCGTCCCTCGAGAGGGTCCAGAAGAACATAAACTCCACGGCCGTAAACATAAAAAAGCTCGAGATAGAGAGGGGCCTTCTCTCCAAAAGGCTCGAAAACAGGCTAAAGGCCATGTACAAGATGCGCAACGGTGAGGTTCTCAATGCCTTCCTTACCGACGACCTCTCGGGCTCCGTGGACCTCGGCAGAAGGCACATGTACATGGCCGCCATCTCCGAGACGGACTCCGCCCTTATCGAGGAGTGCGAGAAAAACCTCCTTGAGCTGAAGAGGGAGAGGAAGCGGCACGAGGGGCTGAAGTCCGAGCAGAGTACGGCGAAAAAGACGATAGTGGCGAGGAAGACCGAGGCCGAGGCGCTCCACACGGACAAGAGGGCCGTACTTTCTGGCGTGAAGAAGGAGAAGGAGTTGAGCCTCAAGGTCTTGAAGGAGCTCGAGGAGGCGGCCGCAGAGCTTACCGAGCTCGTGGAGAGCCTCAGGGCCGAGGAGACCTTTTTGAGGGGAGGCTTCGAGGCGATGAAGGGAAGGCTCTCCATGCCCGTAAGGGGCACGGTGACCTCCTTTTTCGGCAAGGTGGAGCATCCGAAATTCAAGACAATTACCTTCAATAACGGTATAATAATAGAAGCCCCCGCCGGAAGTCCCGTAAGGAGCGTCTACGACGGCAGGGTCATATACACGGGCTGGCTCAAGGGTTACGGCCAGCTCATGATACTCGACCACGGGGAGGGCTTCTATACCCTCTTCGCCCACCTCGACAGGTTTTTAAAGGACCGGGGAGAGGCGGTCAAAAAGGGAGAAAGTGTGGCACTTGTGGGGGACACGGGACCGGAGGCCTCCGCCGGACTTTACTTCGAGATCCGAAAAAGGGGAGTGCCCGAGGACCCCATGAATTGGGTCGCCGGAAGATAAAAGGGATAAGGAAAAAATTGAACAAAGGGAGGAGTACGAGTGATGTTCAAAAGACTTAGGCGCCCTGGCATATGGGCGGCAGTGCTTGCCATAACGGCAGTATTCACCTTCGCCTCCTGGGGCATGTCCCAGAGGGTCGTCGCCGTGCCCAACGAGACATACGAGGGGCTCAAGATATTCTCCGACGTTCTTAGCATTATAGAGCAGGACTATGCCGAGGATACGGAGCCCAAGGAGCTCATCTACAACGCCATCAAGGGCATGGTCAGGGAGCTCGACCCCCACTCGAATTTCCTGACCCCCGATGAGTACAAGGAGATGCAGATAGACACCCGCGGCGTCTTCGGGGGACTCGGAATCAAGATAGGCATGAAGGACGAGGCGCTCGTCGTAATAGCGCCCATAGAGGACACGCCCGCCTTCGAGGCGGGCATACTCGCCAACGACAAGATAGTCAAGATAGAGGATAAGTCCACGATAGGCATGAGCCTCGATGAGGCCGTAAAGCTCATGAGGGGGCCCAAGGGCACGAAGGTCACCATACACATCATGAGGGACGGCTTCGATAAGCCGAAGCCCTTTACGATAGTAAGGGACATCATAAAGGTCAAGAGCGTCAAGTTCAAGACCCTCGAGGAGGGCTTCGGCTACATAAGGATAACCCAGTTCCAGGAAAACACCACGGTGGAGCTCGAAAAGGCCTTCACTGGGCTTAAAGAAGAGGCCGGGGAGCTTAAGGGCCTTGTCCTCGACCTGAGGGATAACCCAGGAGGCATCCTGAACGAGGCGGTCTCCGTATCGAACGTCTTCCTCGACTCCGGGCTCATCGTATATACGAAGGGCAGGGCAGGGAACCAGGACATGGTCTTCAACGCCGAGCTCAAGGACACTCAGCCCGACTACCCGATGATAGTCCTCGTAAACGGCGGAAGCGCGTCGGCCTCGGAGATCGTCGCGGGCGCGCTCCAGGACCACAAGAGGGCCGTCTTACTCGGAACGCCAACCTTCGGCAAGGGCTCCGTGCAGACCATAGTCCCTCTCTCGGACGGGTCCGCCGTAAGGATCACCACGGCCAAGTACTATACCCCTTCGGGCAGGTCAATCCAGGCCAAGGGCATAGAGCCTGACATCGTCGTTGGCGATGAGGTGGCCGGCCACCCGAAGGAAAAGGACCTCGAGGGGCACCTCGAGGCCGAAAAGGCTGACAAGGAAAAGCAGAAGACTGAAGAGAAGATAACGATAGTCGAGGGAGAGTCCGAGGTCAAGGAAGGAGAGGACATACAGCTTAAAAGGGCGATCGACTACCTCAAGAGCTGGTATATCTTCAAGGGGACGAAGGAAGGCGCAGAGAAGGAGGCGGCCTGACAAGGCCCCCCGCGCTAACTCCCGTCTTCGATATGAACGCGCTTTTATCATACTCCAGGGGGCGGCCCCTGGGCCAGTTAATTGCCCCGCCGCCGCCGCCGCGGACCACGCTGGCAACAGGTTGAGATGGCAAGGAATTACCGCAAGAAAACGGGCTCATATCTCTGGACCCTCGTCCTTTTAAGCTTCGTGGCCGGGTTCCTCTCGGCCCTCGTGCTCGTAAAGTTCTGGGGTCTCGAGGTGGTTCTAACGCCGGAGGAAAAACCCCTCGCAAGGCACGTCCCCGAGGCTACGAGACCGCCTGAGAGGCCCCCCGAGAGGAAAATCCCCGAGAAGGTCGAGACTAAAGAGTACTCGAGGGTCGCCATAGTCATAGACGACATGGGCCAGGACCTCGGCAGGCTCGACGGCCTCCTGCAGGTCGACGCCCCGATAACCATATCCGTTCTCCCGCACCTCAGGTTTTCGAGGCAGGTGGCCGACAGGGCCCACAAAAGCGGCCGCGAGGTGCTCCTCCACCTGCCCATGGAGCCAAAGGACCCTGGAGTCAACAACCCCGGAAAGGGCGCGCTCCTTACGGCCATGAACGAGGCCGACGTAAGGGTCGTCCTCGAAGGCGATCTCGAAGAGGTACCCTACGCCATAGGGGTGAACAACCACATGGGCTCGAGGGGCACAGAGGACGAGGTCCTCATGAGGGCCGTGCTCGACGTGGTAAGGAAAAAGGAGCTGTTCTTCCTCGACAGCCGCACCACCTCGAGGTCCGTGGGCTCGAGGCTCGCAAAGGAGATGGGCGTAAAAAACGCCGACAGGCAGGTCTTCCTCGACAACAAACGTGACCGCATGTACATAAAGGGCCAGCTCGACCAGCTCGTGAGGATCGCCAGGAAAAGGGGCAGCGCCATAGCCATAGGACACCCATATCCCGAAACGATAGAGGTCCTTAAACAAAACGTCCCGGCCCTCGAGGAACAGGGCATAAGGGTGGTAAAACTCTCGGAACTCGTGCAGTAGGGCTTTTGTTGAGGAAACCTTTTTGAAAAAAGGTTTCCTCAAACTCCTTCCAAAAACTTTTAGCTATCCTATGGAGGGGGACCACCCGGAAGATGAAATTCGCGTAAGAAGGGGGTCCCCCTCCATAGGATAAATAGCCAAAAGTCTTTGAAGGGGGTCCTACACAGCAACGAGCGGCACTGTAGTTTTTATTGTCATCTTAATATTTAAAAGCACCGGTGTTGGATTGGACCAGCTAAAAAAGGGGAAACTTTCTTCAGAAAGTTTCCCCCGGCAAAAAAGACTTGACACGATTTCGGCAAGCTGGTAGGATTAGGCGTAATTTTTACTAACGAGGTACTTTTTTGCAGTGGAGAGCGTAAGGTAAGGTAAGGATAGGCTGTGGAAGCTTCCATGGATTCCACGGCCTTTTTTTGTGCTGCAAAAGAAGACCCAAGAACAAGGAGGAGGAGATGGCAAGAGGGAAAGTGAAATGGTTCAATGATACAAAGGGTTTTGGTTTCATTCAGCAGGAGTCCGGTGAGGACGTCTTTGTCCATTACACCGCCATCCAGGGAGACGGTTTCAAGACCCTCAAGGAAGGCCAGGAGGTAGAGTTCGAGATAACCGAGGGACCCAAGGGGCCTCAGGCGTCGAACGTGCACAAGGTCTGAGGCATTAGATCCTTATAGA
>DATEAM010000154.1:0-21656 GCA_035288385.1 Thermodesulfobacteriota bacterium | reverse complement strand
CCTCGGCCTTCAGGAGGTTGGAGTAAACCTCCCTCCTCAGATGAGGCAGATAGAGCCCGCCGAAGATGCCGTGCCAGTAGGCGTCGTTGCACTGCGCCTTGTAGAGATACCGCCTTGCCCTCTCGGCCGCCTTGCCCTCGCCCCTGGAGCCCAGCTCCGCGCTCACGAGAAGCATCCTCTTGTGCATCCAGTTCGCCTCCGGGTACTTGGCGAAGAAGTTCCTCCATGTGCCCCCCTGCACGAACCTCGCTATCCTCTCCCCCTCCACGGTGTTTTTCAACTCCTCCATGAGGAGCGCGTAGTCCCTCGAAGCACCCGCGGGCAAGGACCACTCGCCCATCTCCATGTAGGAGGCCGTCGGGAGATAGACCCTTCCGAGCGGCTCCTCGGCGTCCATGTACTCGGCAAGGGTTACGGGCCTTACGAAGTCGAGGGACCTTATCCTGGCCAAAAAACCCTCGAGCCATCCGTCGGTGAAAACCCACTTGTGCGTTCCGGGCCACACGCCGAACTTCTCGCCGTCGTCCCCGTAGATGGCGGCGTTCCCGCGCCTTAAGGAACCCTCGAGGCCGGCGAGGTATTCCTCGAGCTTGTCGACGGGCTTGAAGGGGATCAGGTAGCGGAGCCGTTCGCTTCCGGGGAATATCTTCACAATGCTCCCCCGGTCCTCGGTTATGTAATAGCCCCCGAGCTCCTCGTGCGCGAGGCCCGCCTTTATGAAGTGGTAATCGTCGACGAGCACGTACTCAACTCCCGCCTCCTTAAGGGTCGTGGGCAGACACGGGTCCCAGACCCTCTCGGCGAGCCAAAGCCCCCTTGGAGCCACGCCAAAGAGTTCCTTCACCCTTCCGGCCATCATCCGGATCTGGGCGAGCCTGTCGGGGTCCGGGATTACGGAGAGCACGGGCTCGTAGTACCCGCCTCCCATTATCTCCACCTGCCCGGAGGAGACCATCTTCGAGAGGAGCTCTATGTACTCGGGGTGGTTCTCTATTATCCAGTCGAGGAGGTAGCCTGAATTATGGAGTGTGAGCTTTATCTCCGGGTACCGGGCTACGGTCTTCAGGAAAGGCCAGTATGATTTCTTGAAGGAGTCTTCGAGCACTTGCGGGAAGTTGCCCGCCGGCTGATGGTTGTGAACGCAGAAGGGGAAGTATATCATCGGGGTAAATCCTGGGTTCCGGTAAAGTGATGTATGGGAAGACACGCTCCATAACTACTATAGCCTCAGGAGCTGAATTTGGAAATAAAAAAATGCCCTCAGGGCAGGGCCGGCCAAAAAAAGTTATTTCAAGGGTTGACGCTGGTTATAAAAGCTCCACTACGTGCGCCACCTTCGCTCTTACCCCGTACCTGTGGAGCGCGTCCCGAAGCTGTACTATGCACCCTGGACACGCGGTGGCCACCACGTCGGCGCCAGTAGCCCTTATGCTCTCGGCCTTCCTCTCGGCTATCTCCATGGAGAGGTCGTAGTTGAAGAGGCTGAGGCCCCCGCCGAGCCCGCAGCAGCTGCAGGGGAACTTCATCTCCCTGAACTCGAGGTCCGCCGTGCCCTTGAGGAGCTCCCTCGGCTGGGACCTTATGCCCTGGTTCCTGTTAAGGTGGCAGGGGTCGTGGTAGGTTACCACCTGCCTGTCCCGGCCCTTACCCCCCCCCTCGAAGCGGAGCTCGCCCGCGAGGAGCTCTGTTATGTCCCTGACGCGCGAGCAGAAGGCATCGACCCTTTTCTCAAGGGCGGGGTCCTCGGAGGAGAGGAGTTTTCTGAATACGTTTTTCAGCCCGTGGCTGCATGTGGCGCACGATGTAGCTATGTAGTCCGCCTCGACGGCCTCGAAGGCCTCGAGGTTCTTAAACGCAAGCGCCCTCGCCGTCTCCACGTCTCCCATGTAAAAGGCGGGCATGCCGCAGCAGACCTGCCCCGGGGGGACCACCACCTCGGAGTCCGTTTTTTGCACGGCCTTTATGGAGGCCACGCCCACGTTGGGCATGAGGAAGTTGACCCCGCAGCCGGCATAAAAGGCCACACGGGCCGTCTTTTTCCCGGCCCTTTCAGCCCCCGCCCCCCCGGCCCTCCCGGTTCCAGGGTTTGCGGCCAGCCTCTTGACCTCAGGGAGGTCGAGGAAGAAGGTGTCGGCGAGCTCTGGGACGAGCCTGTTGTTGCCTATGAGCGGCAGTGAAAACCTCGAAAGGAGCCCGTGCTCCGTGGCCGAGTCCTTGAAGACCAGGCCCTTGAACCTCGTTACGAACTTCAAGGCCCTCGCCGAGAGGGTGGTGTAGTCGAGCATGTTCTTCAGCACGAAAGAAGCGGCAAAGGGCAGCCCCTCCCTTGCCACGGCATCGGCGCGCGCGGCCTGGAAGACCTCCACCGTATCCACCCCGCTCGGGCAGGCATCCCGGCAGCCCCCGCAGAGCGTGCACTCCTTTATGTGCCTCAGGTAGTTCTCCGTAAGGCCTATCTCGCCTTCCCGGTAGGCGCGTATAAGCGACAATTTGCCCCTTGCGCTCGCAGTCTCTCTGCCGATGACCCTGAAGGTGGGGCAGATCGACCTGCAGGTGCCGCACCGTACGCACTTTTCCGTCTCGGCCTTCAACTCACTTAGTAGCTTCGGTTCTTTCATCTTTCTCTATTACGGGGAATATCTTCCCTGGGTTCATGACGCCCTTGGGGTCGAGGGCATTCTTTATCCTCTTCATCGCGTCTATGGCATTAGGGGAGAGCTCCATCCCTATGTAGGCGGCCTTGGTTGTCCCCACTCCGTGCTCTCCGGATATGGTGCCGTTCAATTTCAAGGTAAGCTCGAAGACCCGTCTTACCGCCTCTTCGGCGGCTCTTGCCTCCCTCTCGTCCTTCCTGTCGTACATGACGTTTACGTGGATGTTACCGTCGCCGGCGTGGCCGAAGCAGGCTATGAGGAGGTTAAGCTCGCGCCCTATCTCCTCGATGCCCCCTATGAGGGCCGGGACCTCGGACCTCGGCACCACCACGTCCTCGTTTATCTTGTTGGGACGAGCCCTGAAAAGCGCGGCCGAGACGGCCCTCCTGGCCTTCCAGAGGTTCTTTACCTCTTTTTTGTCGGTGGCCCTGTGGACCACCGAGGCTCCACTGTCCCTGCAAATATTTTCTATCTCCCCGGCCTCCTTCTCAACGCTTGCGGCGTTCCCGTCGACCTCTATGAGGAGCACGGAGCCCTCTTTTGGCAAACCCACCTCGGCGTGCTCAGAGGCGCACTTAACAGAGGTGGAGTCCATGAGCTCGAGCGTGGAGGGTATTATACGCGCCTTTATGATGCTGGAGACCGCCCTTGCCGCGTCCTTGATCTCGGGGAACAACGCAAGGAGCGTCCTCGTGGACTCGGGCATGGGCAGGAGCCTGAGTGTGGCCCTGGTTACGACCCCGAGGGTCCCCTCGGAGCCTATAATGAGTCTCGTAAGGTCGTAGCCAACCACCCCTTTTATCGTCCTGGTGCCCGTGTTTATAATCTCGCCCGTGGGAAGCACCACCTCGAGGCCGAGGACATAATCCCTGGTAACCCCGTACTTAACGGCCCTGGGCCCGCCGGCGCACTCGGCTATGTTGCCTCCTATGGTGGAGAACTTGAGGCTCGTGGGATCAGGAGGGTAGAAGAGAGAGAACTTCTCCAACTCCTGCTGGAACTCCCACAATACGACCCCCGGCTCCACAACGGCCGTAAGGTTCTCGGCGTCTATCTCGATAACGTCCTTCATCCTCTCGAGGGAGACCACCACCCCGCCCACAACGGGCACGCTCCCCCCGGTAAACCCGGTCCCCGCCCCCCTCGGTATGACGGGAAAGCCCTCGGAGTTCGCCATCTTTACGATGAGGGAGACCTCTTCGGCGGTTCTCGGGAAAACCACGGCGTCCGGGGCGTAGAGGGTGTTTGTGGCGTCGTAGGAGTAGCAGATGAGGTCCTCTTTCTCGAAAGAGGCGTTCCCCCGCCCCACAATCCTCTCAAGCTCTTTTTTAACCGTGTCGTTAAGCATGACCTGACCCCATAATAAAAGGGTATCAAAAAAGCACCCCAAAGTCCACCGGCCCGGCCTTTCCAATGGAAAGGCCCACCAGACCAAAAAAAACTGAGGAACCCTTTTTGAAAAAAGGGTTCCTCAGACTCCTCCCAAAAACTTTTAGCTATTTCCCGGTAGGCAGCCGCCTTGGTTTGGGGGGAACTTTTTGTAAAAAGTTCCCCCCAAACTCCCCTCAAAAACTTTTAGCTATTTATCCCCTGGAGGGAGACCCCCCCAGAAGATGAAATTCGCGCAAGAGGGGGGTCTCCCTCCAGGGGATAGCCGAAAGTCTTTGGAAGGGGGTGTGGGGGGAACCTTTCTTCAGAAAGGTTCCCCCCACGTCTTATTCGTCTTTCAATACGTAGCCCACGCCCCTTATGGTGTGGATGAGCTTTTTCTGAAAGTCCTTGTCTATCTTGGTCCGAAGGTGGTTTATGTAGACGTCGACCACGTTGGTTTCGCTGTCGAAGGTCTGGTCCCAGACGTGCTCGGCTATAAGGGTCCTCGTTAATACGCGGTCCGGGTTCCTGAGGAGGTATTCGAGGAGGGCGTACTCCTTGACCGTAAGCTCCACCTCCCTCTCCCCGCGCCTGGCCTTGCGGGTAGCCGGGTCGAGGCTTAAGTCGGCGAACTTCAACACCGGGGGGCCGTATCCGCCCCTTCTCAAAAGGACCCTTAGTCTGGCAAGGAGCTCCTCGAAGGCGAAGGGTTTCGTCAGGTAGTCGTCGGCGCCGAGGTTCAACCCCTTTACCCTGTCCTCCACGGAGTCCCTGGCCGTAAGGAGTATGACCGGGGCCTTGACCCCTGCCTCCTTCATGTCCTTGAGGACATCGAGGCCGCTCTTCTTTGGCAGCATTATGTCGAGTATAATGGCGTCGTACTCGTTGACCTCGGCGTAATGCTGACCCTCTATGCCGTCGTGGACCACGTCCACGGCGTAGCTCTCCTGCACAAGCCCCCTCTTTACGAAGGAGGCGACCTTTTTTTCGTCTTCTATTACCAGTATCCTCATAAGAACGCTCTCTTCATTTTAATACACGAAAGAAAATTGTGCAATAAAAATAGCCGGATACAGCAGGCTCAAAGCATCCCGGCGAGTGAGGCGGGCAGGTCCTTTTTGGTTGCCTTCCCGAGGGCCACGAGGGTTACTTTGTCGGGGGAGAGGACCTTCCTGGCCATCTCCTTTATGTCGTCCACCGTGACCCTGTCTATCTCGCGGACAATCTCTTTTGTGGGCACGACCTCCCCGAAGTACACCTCGTCCCTCGCGAGCTTGGCCATCCTGTTGTCCGAGGTCTCGAGCCCCAGGAGCATGGAGCCCTTGAGGTGCGACTTGGCGTCCTCGAGCTCAGAGGCGGTCACGTCCTTTCTTAGCAAGCTGAACTCCCGCATGACGAGACTTACCACCTGGGGAAAACTCTCCTTCGAGGACCCCGCGTAGACGACGATGGAGCCCGAGTCCCTGTAGAGGTTCAGGTATGAGTATACGGAGTAGGCGAGCCCCTTCTTCTCCCTTATCTTCTGGAAGAGTCGCGAGCTCATGCCCGAGCCGAGTATGGTGTTAAGGAGGTATATCTTGTAGCGGTCGGGGTGCGACTGCGGCGGCACGGGTACACCGAGGCAGAGGTGGACCTGTCCGAGGTCCTTTTCCATGAGCCAGACCCCCGGCTCGTGGGATGGCGTCGTGACTTCCGGGACGTGGGAGTCGGGCTTTATGCTCCCGAAGGTCTCCCTTATGAGTCTCGTGAACCCCCTGTGGCTCAAGCCTCCGGCGGCGGTTATGAAGACCCTGTTAGTCCGGTAGTGGGTCCCGAAATAATCGAGGACGCTCTTCCTGGTAAGCTTATCTATGCTCTCAGTGGTGCCGAGTATGGAGCGTCCCAAGGGGTGGCCTCCGAAGAACCTTTCGGCGAAGAGGTCGTGTATGATATCGTCGGGCGTGTCCTCCACCATCTTTATCTCCTGGAGGACCACCTTCTTCTCCCTCCCGAGCTCGCGCACGGAGAAGACGGAGTTCATGAAGATGTCCGAGAGTATATCGGCGGCCCTCGGTATGTCCTTGTTCAACACCTTGACGTAAAAGCAGGTGTATTCCCTGCCCGTAAAGGCGTTCAACACCCCTCCAACTCTCTCTATCTCCTTCGATATGTCGTGGGCCGTCCTGGTGCGGGTGCCCTTGAAGAGCATGTGCTCTATGAAGTGGGAAACCCCTCCGAGATCCACGGGCTCGTTCCTCGATCCCGTGGTAACCCATACCCCGATGGAGGCGGACTCGGCTTCCGGCATCTGCTCGGTAATGAGCTTTATGCCGCTCGCAAGCGTTGCCTTTGTGATAACGGACATATTCCTTTTTAAAAGTAAATTATCAGGGAGAGCCTGGAAAAGTTGTTTTGAGGGTTTACCCGTCGAGGGAGAAGCTTAGGGGTCCACCGGCCCCACAGCCCCCCGCCGCCCCACCGCCCCACTGGCCCGCCAGCCCCGCCGCCCCCCGAGGTCCCCTTCCAAGGACTTTTATGCCGTCTCCTTCGGCATCGAGCCGGGGGATGGGGCCAAAAGTTCCTGGAAGAGGTTTGAGGAAACATCTTCAGACGCGGGGTAACGCGTCGAAGGTTTCCTCAAATCTTCTTGAGGTCTACTAAGATTTCACCTCGGAGTCGAGGGCCTCTTTTCTGGAGAGCCTGATCCTGCCGAGCTTGTCCACCTCGATGACCTTTACGGGGACCACGTCGCCCTCCTTCAGGATGTCCCTCACCTCCTTGACCCTCTCGTGGGAGAGCTGAGAGATGTGAACAAGGCCTTCTACACCGTGGAATATCTCCACGAAGGCGCCGAAGTCGGTTATCTTCTTGACCTTTCCCGTATATATCCTGCCCACCTCGGCCTCCTGGGTGTACATCGCTATCATCGCCTTGGCCCTTTCGGCGGCCTCGTCGTCCACGGAGGCGATGTTGACGCGCCCGGAGTCGTCGACGTCTATCTTGCAGCCCGTCTCGGCGATTATGCCCCTTATGTGCTTCCCGCCGGGGCCTATGACGTCCTTTATCTTCTCGGGCCTTATCTGGATGGTGAATATCCTCGGGGCGTAGGCCGAGAGCTCGGGCCTGGGGGCCTCTATGGCGGAGCGCATCTTGGCGAGTATGTGGAGCCTGCCTTCCCTCGCCTGGTAGAGCGCATCCTTCAGTATCTCGGCCGTGACGCCCGGTATCTTTATATCCATCTGAAGGGCCGTAACGCCGTCCTCTGTGCCGGCGACCTTGAAGTCCATGTCGCCCAGGTGGTCCTCGTCTCCGAGTATGTCGGAGAGCACGACCGTAGAGTCCCCCTCCTTGATAAGGCCCATGGCGATCCCCGCCACATGGCCCTTTGTCGGCACGCCGGCGTCCATGAGCGCGAGCGAGGCGCCGCAGACCGTGGCCATGGAAGAGGAGCCGTTGCTCTCGAGGATGTCGGATACCACCCTTATTGTATAGGGGAAGGTGCCGTCCTCGGGGAGGATCCTCGATACGGCGCGCTCGGCGAGGCTGCCGTGGCCTATCTCGCGGCGTCCGGGGCCCCTCAAGAACTTCACCTCGCCCACGCTGAAGGGCGGGAAGTTGTAATGGAGCATGAACTTCTTGTACTCCCATCCGCTCAGGGCGTCTATCTTCTGCTCGTCCTCCGAGGTCCCCAGCGTGGTGTTTACGAGGGCCTGCGTCTCGCCCCTTGTAAAGAGCGCCGAGCCGTGGGTCCTGGGCAGTACGCTCACCTCGCAGCTTATCTCCCTTATCGTCTTCGAGTCCCTGCCGTCGACCCTCCTGCCCTGCTTGATGACCGCATCCCGCATTATCCTCCACTTGAACTCGTTAAAGAGGTGCTCGGCCTCCCTCTGCTCTCCCTCGAAGCTCGCTGAGACGGCCTCGAGGACCTCTTTTTCGAGCCTGCCTATGGCGGCGTACCTTTCGAGCTTCTCCGGTATATTGAGGTACTCTTTGAGCCTGTCTTCGGAGAGCTCCCTGACCAGGGCCTCGAGCCCCTCGGCTATCTCCAGGGGTTTTATCTCTATCTTTAAGGGTTTCAACTCCACGAGTATCTTCTTCTGGACGTCGAGGACCTTCTTTATCTCTTCCTGGGCGAACCTCAAGGCCTTTATGACGAAATCCTCCGAGGCGAAGGCCGCTCCCCCCTCGACCATTATTATCGAGTCCTCCCCTCCGGCCACTATGATGTCGAGCTCTCCGGAGCGCTGCTCCTTAAGCGTGGGGTTGCAGATAAGCTCTCCGTTAATCGCCCCGACCCTTACGGCGGCTATGGGGCCGTTAAAGGGGATGTCTGAAATCCCGAGGGCTGTGGACGCTCCGAGCATGGCGGCTATTTCAGGGTCGTTCTCCTGGTCTACGGAGAGGACAGTTGCTATGACCTGCGTCTCCGTTGCGTAACCCTCGGCGAAGAGCGGCCTCAGCGGCCTGTCTATGAGCCTTGAGATGAGTACCTCGCGCTCGCTCGGCCTGCCCTCGCGCTTAAAAAAACCGCCGGGTATCTTGCCGGCGGCGTAGGTCATCTCCATGTAGTTGACGGTCAAGGGCATGAAGTCCGCCCCCTCGACGGGCGAATCCGCCCGGCATGCGGTCACAAGGACGACGGTGTCTCCGTAGCGCACCGTGCACGACCCGTGCGCCTGCCTCGCCATCCTGCCTATCTCAATGGAAAGCGGTCTTCCCGCAAAATCGGTCTGGTATCTCTTTATCATTACTTGCAGAATCTCCTGATATTTATTTTTTGCAAACTCCGGGCATGGTTGACCCGGCCGCGCAGTCCCGTCCGTCACGCAAACAAGACAGGCAGCGGTAAAGCCCCCCGACACGGACATTCGCCCATGCCCCCTTCCCCACCGGGGCCCCTATCTCCTCAGTCCGAGCCTCTGTATAAGGCTCTTGTAGCGCTCCATGTCCTTGCCCTTGACGTACTCAAGCAGCCTTCTCCTCCTTCCCACCATCTTGAGGAGCCCCCTCCTTGAGTGGTGGTCGGAGGTGTGGACCTTGAAGTGGTCGGTAAGGCTGTTTATCCTTTCGCTAAGGATCGCCACCTGGACCTCCGGGGAACCGGTATCTCCGTCGTGAGTCTTGAAGGACTCCACAATCTCCTTTTTCTTATCGGACTCTATCATCCGCCTTTCACCTCCTTTCGCAAACCGCCCACTGAAATCCTGTTTAAAATACGAAGTGAAAAACCTATCCGTTAACGGCCGTACCTTCCCGGGAAAAGACCTTCTTGATGCCGAAGACCCCTTTTTCCGGCCAGCCGCCTCTCCTGGTGAATTCGGCAAGGGCTATCGTCTCGCCTTTATTCGTGAATCTTACCATCTCTGAGTCTTCAAAGGAAGGGAAAAAACCCTCCCACTCCTCCGGGGCGAAGCGTCCCCCGAGCCTGATTCTCGCTGCCGTTCGGTCGTCCACGCTCAAGGCCTTGAATCCGCCTGAGACCCTTATCAGGGCCTCTTCGAGAGGGATTATGTTTTTCTCGAGCTTCTCTTTAGGCTCCGAGGGACCGAGGGCCCCTTCGAGGGTAAAGGCCCCGCTCCTCGTGCGCCTGAGCCAGCTCAAGTGTCCGAAGCAGCCGAGGACCTCTCCTATGTCGTGGCAGAGCGTTCTTATGTACGTGCCCCTTGAGCACACGGCCCTGAACCTTACGGAGGGGAGGGCCACCTCGATAAGCTCGAGGGTCTTTATCTCAACCTCCTTCGGGACCCTGTCCACGGTTATGCCCTTCCTTGCGAGCTTGTACAGTGGCGTGCCCGAGCGCTTGACGGAGGAATACATGGGGGGGACCTGTTTTATTACGCCCCTGAAGCGTGCGAAGGCGTCTTCCAGGTCGAGTTTGGTAAGGACACCCGTCTCAGCGCTCTTTACCACCTTTCCCTCGGCGTCGTAGGTGTCGGTCTCTTCGCCGAGCTTCAGGGTGGCGAGGTACTCCTTCTCCCCGATCTCGAGGACCCTGGCGAACCTGGTCGCCCCGTCTATTACCAGCGGGAGCACCCCCGTGGCCGCCGGGTCAAGGGTGCCGAGATGGCCCACCTTGCGGGCCTTCAAGGCCCTCTTAATCTTCGCCACAACGTCGTGGGAAGTCCAGCCCTCGGGTTTGTCTATTACGAGCACGCCGTCCATATAAACCGTATGATATCTTCGTCCCGGGAGAAAAGGCGTTAAACCTTCCCTGCGGCTGATATCTCCTTTTTAATGGCCTCGACGACCTTCGCCTTGACCTCCTCGAGGGTGCCCTTCATTACGGCCCCTGCGGCGTGCGCGTGGCCCCCTCCGCCCAGGGCGTTGGCTACACTGCTCACGTTGACGTCTTTTTTCGACCTGAAGCTCAGTTTGTATTCGCCGGGGCCGCACTCCCTGAAAAGTACGCCCACCTCCACGCCCTCTATCCCACGGGCGTAGTTCACGAACCCGTCGGCAAGGTCCACTCCGGCCTCAGAGTTCCTCATCATGTCGAGGGTCACGACGAGGGTGGCTATGTCGGTGTCCTGGCTGCCGCTGTTGAGTTTCACCACCTCGAGAGTTGAGAGGACCTTGGCGAGGAGCTTGAATCTGCGCGCCGGGTAGTTCTCGTAGACGCGGGTGGAGATCTCCCAGGGGTCCACGCCCATCTTCAGGAGCTCTCCTGCCTTTATGAGCGACTCGGGAGTGGTCGAAGAGTACCTGAAGGAACCCGTGTCGGTGTGTATGGCCACGTAGAGGTTTACGGCTATCTCGGGCGTTATTTTCATGGACGCCGCCTTGCAGAGGTCGTATATGACCTCTCCCGTGGCGCTCGCTTTCGGCATTATCACGTTTATGTCCCCGAAGCGGTCGTTCGTGGTATGGTGGTCGAGGTTTATGATGCAGCCCGGCCCCTTTAGGTCCACGAAACCCTTTCCGAGCCTGTCCTTCTTGCCGCAGTCAACGGCGAAGGTGCAGTCAAAGGGGCCTCTGCCCTCGAGGTCGTGCACCACCGAATCGGCCCCGGGCAGGAAGGTGAATATCCCGGGCACGGGGTCCTCGAGATAAGCGGTGACGTCCTTGCCCATGCCTTTGAGGGCGAGGGCAAGACCGAGGAGCGAGCCCACGGCGTCGCCCTCCGGGTTTACGTGAGAGACTACGAGGAACTTTCGCTCCTGCCTCATCTTCTCTATGACTTCGTCAAACCTTCTGTCCATAGTGTGTCAAGCCCTCGGCGCCCCCTCCCCCCCCCGCGGCGGTCTTGGGGCCGCGCCCCCTGAAGGGAGTTAAAACCCTAAAGGCCTCCTCCTTTTTTAATCTCCTTTATGACCTTCTCTATGCGCTCGGAGTAATCGAGCGTTTCGTCCAGGAAAAACTGCACTACCGGTATGTTCTTCAGGTTAAGCCTCCTGGCGAGGTTGCGTCTTACGTATCCGGCCGCGCTCCTTAGGCCCTCGAGGCTCTCTGTCTTTTCCTCGGGGGTCCCGAGGCGGCTGAAGTAGACCTTCGCCTCCTTGAGGTCTGCGCTCATCTTCACGCCCGTTATGGTGACAAAACCTATCCTCGGGTCCTTTATATCCCCATGGAGCATCATGGAGGCTATCTCCTCCCTTACGAGGTCCCCCACCCTGTCCGAGCGTTTATAACCGTGGCTCATCAGTCTCTTTCAAAAATTCATGAACTCCACCTCGTGGTCCACTATCTCGACGAGATGGGTGCCATCGATCATGTTCATCGTCTTGTCGATAACGGAGTTTATGAAGGACTTGTCGTTACCGACGGCCGAGATCCCTATGACGGCCCTCTGCCATATGTCGTTATCCGCAACCTCGGCCACCGATACGTTGAAGCGGTTTCTCAGCTTCTCCGTAATGCTCTTCAAGACCTGCCTCTTGCCCTTCAAAGAGTGGTTGTCGTGTAAGGCAAGAGTTATGCGGCAGATGCCTACTACCATCTTCGGATACTTGATAAATCCCGCTCCAGGGTCCTCTTTGCCGCCGGGCCCGCCACGGGATGGTCTGATGCTCGAAAACCCCGGCCTTGCGAAAAGAACCGGGGCATGGGGTATTAGAGCCTTGCGGCCTCCTGCTTCTCCACGTACAGTTCGATCACGTCTCCGACCTTTATGTCGTTGTAGCCCTCTATGGCCATGCCGCATTCGTAGCCGCTGGCCACCTCCTTGGCGTCCTCCTTGAACCTCTTCAAGGACGAGAGCTTGCCTTCGTATATGACGACGTTGTCTCTTATGAGCCTCACCCTGGCGCCCCTTTCGGCCTTCCCGTCCGTTACGTAGCACCCGGCCACGGTCCCGACCTTGCTGACCTTGAAGACGTCGCGTATCTCGGCCCTGCCTATCACCTCTTCCCTCACGATGGGCTCGAGGAGGCCCTCCATGGCCTTCTTGATGTCGTCGACGAGGTTGTAGATTACGTTGTAGAGCCTTACGTCCACGCTCTCCTTTTCAGCCAGGGTCTGCGCCTTGGGTTCGGGCCTTACGTTGAACCCTATTATTATGGCGTCGGAGGCTGCTGCGAGCATGACGTCGCCCTCGCTTATGCCGCCCACGGCGCTGTGTATGGCCTTGATCTTCACCGCGTCGGTGGAGAGCTTGTCCAGGGACTCGGCCACGGCCTCTATGGAGCCCTGGACGTCAGCCTTTATTATGATGTTGAGTTCCTTGACCTCGCCCTTGGATATCCTCTCGTAGAGGTCCGCGAGGCTTACCTTGGCGGTCTTCATGCGCTCGACCTCCATGTTCTTTCTTTCCCTTATGGAGGCGATCTGCCTTGCCGTGGCCTCGTCCTTAACGACTATGAAGGAATCTCCCGCCTGGGGCACCCCGGAGAGCCCGAGTATCTCTATGGGCATGGAAGGTCCGGCCTCCGTCGCCCTCTGGCCCCAGTCGTTTATCATCGCGCGTATCCTTCCGTGGTGGACCCCGGTCACAAAGGCGTCCCCGACCTTGAGCTTGCCGCTCTGTATGAGCACGGTGGAGACGGGGCCCCGGCCCTTGTCGAGCTTGGACTCTATTATTATGCCGCGAGCCGGGACATCGCTGGCGGCCTTGAGCTCGAGCATTTCGGCCTGAAGGAGTATCATCTCAAGAAGCCCTTTTATGTTCGTGACCTTCTTGGCCGAGACCTCCACGAATATGGTCTGGCCCCCCCAGTCCTCGGGCACGAGCTCGTACTTGGCGAGCTCGTTCTTTACCCTCGAGGGGTCGGCCTGTGGCAGGTCTATCTTGTTCACCGCCACTATTATGGGCACACCGGCGGCCTTCGCGTGGTTTATGGCCTCAACGGTCTGGGGCATCACGCCGTCGTCGGCGGCCACCACGAGGACGACTATGTCCGTGACCTTGGCCCCGCGGGACCTCATCTGGGTAAAGGCCTCGTGTCCGGGGGTATCGAGGAAGGTGATGTCGCCCTTGTCGAGGTGAACGTGGTAGGCTCCTATATGCTGGGTTATGCCCCCCGCCTCGTCGCTTACGACGTTGGTCTTGCGTATGGCGTCAAGGAGCGAGGTCTTCCCGTGGTCCACGTGGCCCATTACGGTCACCACCGGGGCCCTGTGTTCGGCCTTGCCCTCCTGCGGCTCGGCGCCTGTATCGATAAGGGTCTCCTCCTGAACGGAGACGTTTTCCACCCCGTAGCCGTATTCCTGGGCTATGAGGGTCGCCGAGTCTATGTCTACGAGCTGGTTTACCGTGGCCATTATGCCGAGGCCCATGAGCTTCTTGATGAGCTCGTTCGCCTTCACGCCGAGCCTCTGCGAAAGGTCTCCGACGCTTATCGCCTCGGCGACCTTCACGACCCTCTTCGCCGCCTTGGGCACGGTAATCTCCGTCTTTTTAAGGGGCCTGGTCTGGGTCAGCTGGGCCTTTCTCTGTGCTTGCCTCGGTTGAAAACGTTTGGACTTCTTGGGCGGGCGTCTTCCGGTATAAAACTTCTTTAGCTCCGGTTCCTTCTCAAATACCTTGACCTCTCTCTTGGCGGCGGGTTTTTTCTCCTTGACTACCGTCTTTTCCGAGGGCTTTTCTTCGGGGACGGCCTTTGCCTCCGCCGCCGGCCTTTCCTCGGCGGCGGCCTCGAGGACCTCCCTCTGTGTACCCCTCGTCCTCGGCTTTTTCTCCTTCTCGCCCTTCTTCGTCTCTTTAGCGGCCGTCTTCCTGGAGGGTTTCGTCGCCTCCTTCTCCGCCTTCCCGGGCTCTTCCGCCTTTTCCGCCTTTTCGGCCCTCATGGGCTTTTCGGCCCTTGCCGGCTCTTTTACCTCTTCCGGCTGTTCGGAGAGCTCGGCGGGCTCAGACTTCGCCTTTACCGCGGGCGCAGGGGGCCTCGACCTTCTCCTTATGACGGAAGGCTTTATCCTCTTCTCTTCTATGGCGTCCTTGTCTGTTTCCTTTTCTTTTGTCGTCATATCCTTCGTTTTTCTAATGTCCTTTGATCATCGGGTCATCTCCAGCCAGAGATTATGAATGTCGGGGAGCGTAACCCTGGTTCTGAAGGCCCTTGAAAAGGCCCCCCTGTTTTTATAAGCCTCCTGTAGGCAACGCCTGTCCGGGCAGATATAGGCCCCTCTTCCTTGCGTGGTCCCCCTGGTCTCCCTGGTCCCCCTGGTCCCCCCGGCCCCCCTTGGGTCCGGTCTCAAGACCCCGTCCGTGACCACAAGTCTTAAAAGTCCCCCCTTCTCAAAAACCCCTTTGCAGCCTATGCACGTCCTCTCAGGCATATTAACAGTATATTATAACAGTTTTTTATCCTCAAAGACAACCGCTTCGGCCCTTCCAAAGGTTAACATTACATCCCCCGGGACTCAACCCTCTTTTTCGACCTCTTCAGCCGTCTCCTCCGAGGTCTCTTCGGCGGCCTCTTCCCCTCCCACCTCTTCGGCCTCTTCAGCCGCCTTCAGCTCTTCAGCCGCCTTCAGCTCTCGAGCCTCGGCCTCGGCGGCTGCCGCCTCTTCGGCCTCTTTGACGCTCGCGGCCTCAACCTCTTTTCTCAAGGCCTCTTCTGGCGTCATCTTCTCGACGGCCCCGCTCACCTCGCTCTCGGTCTGTATGTCAATCTTCCAGCCCGTGAGCTTGGCGGCGAGCCTCACGTTAAGGCCCTTCTTGCCTATGGCGAGAGAGAGCTGGTCGTCGGGCACTATTACCTCCATGGTGTGCTCCTGGTCGTCGACTATTACCCTCGATATGACGGCGGGGCTCAGGGTGTTCTTTACGAAAACGGCCGAGTCCTCGGACCAGTGTATGATATCTATCTTCTCGCCCTTGAGCTCCTGGACCACGGCCTGCACTCTGGAGCCCTTGACGCCAACGCAGGCCCCGACGGGGTCCACGTCCGAGTTGTGGGAGACGACGGCTATCTTGGCCCTTTCCCCGGGCTCCCTCGCCGCGCCCTTTATCTCAACGATGCCCTCGTATATCTCGGGGACCTCCATCTGGAAGAGCTTGACGAGGAACTGGGGGTTCGACCTCGACATTATCACCTGGGGTCCCTTCGCCTCGTTAGTCACGTTGAGGACGATGCCCCTTATCCTCTCACCCTGCCTGTAGCCCTCGCGCCTTACCTGCTCCTTTTTCGGCACGATCGCCTCCGTCCTTCCGAGGTCCACTATCATGTCGCCCTTCTCGAACCTGTGCACCATGCCGGTTATTATCTCTCCGAGCTTTTCGCCGTACTCCTTGTAGACTATGTCCCTCTCGGCTTCCCTTACCTTCTGGATGATAATCTGCTTGGCCGTTTGCGCGTCGATGCGGCCGAACTCCTTGGCGTCGAGTTTTACCCCGAGGCTGTCCCCCAGGACCGCCTCGGAGTCGAGCGCTGTGGCCGCCTCGAGGGTTATCTCGATGTCAGGGTCCCCCACCTTTTCCACGACCGTCTTGAAGAGAAAGAGCTCGATCTCCCCGGACTCCTCGCTGTAGTGGGCCTCTATCTCCTTGTTGGCCCCGAACCTCTTCTCCGCGGCCTTGAGCATGGCGGACTCGAGGGCCTCGATGAGGACCTCTTTGTCTATGCCCTTGTCCCGGCCCACCTGGTCTATTATATTGGCAAGATTTATCGGCATACTTCGTCAAAACCTCCGTACCTGCATCTGATAATTTTCCAGACTTCTTGAACCTTCAAAGCTCTATAACGAGGTTGGCCTTATCGATGTTATCGAGCCCTATGGTCCAGCTCTCCCCCCCGGAATCGGCTACGATAACGCTCCCCTCCTCCGTGCCCTTTATTGTGCCCTTGAAGTTCCTTCTCCCCCCTACGGCCTTTTTTGTCCTTATCTTCACCTTCTTGCCGGCGAACATCTCGAAGTCCTTCTCCCTTTTCAGCGGCCTGTCGAGTCCCGGGGAAGAGACCTCGAGGGAATAACTGCCCGGTATGAAGTCCTCGACGTCGAGTATGGTGGAGAACTCCCGGCTTACGTCCACGCAGTCGTCTATGGTGACGCCCCCGGGCCTGTCTATGTAGAGCCTTAGTATCCTCCTGCCGCCCTCCGCCGTTAAGACGGCGTCGACGAGTTCGCACCCGAGGGCCTGTGCAACGGGTTTGGCGAGCGTTCTTGCCCTTTCTTCGAGATCTTCGTTCTTCAAGTCTGAAAATACTCCGGGGAGGCCTGAAAGTCCTAAAACAAACCCGGCCCGAAAGAGGCATAGAGTCGGCCCGAGAAACAAAGGGTCCCTCCTCAAGGTCTGCAGCCGGGTCTCTCATAAACAAAAAAGTGGGCAGGAGCCCACTTTTTCAGGTTGAGAGCTTTTGATTTAATGAATTTAGCATATACGGTTTTTTATTTCAAGTGTAAAATCACTACGGTTTCGCCTATCGAAGAGGCGCGGGGCAGGGGCCTTCGGGGGAACAAAAATCCTTGTGGAACCCGGGGCGCTCTGATATACTGCCTTTCGACCAAAAGGCCGTGTCTGGAGCGACGGACTTTGGTCTTTTTGTTATAAGGGACAGTTTAAACCTAAAATAGAGGACGTTATGGCCGAGGACCAAAAAGACCCGGCAAAGGCATTAAGGGCGGCCCTTACCGATAAACTCCACATCGACTTGAGAAGGAACCCCGTGGAGGTAAGCTTCGAGGAGGGTGACCTCGTTATCGAGGGGACGGTTGACGGGATCGCACCAAAGAAGAGGGCGCTCCTTATGGCCATGAGCCTCGAGGGGGTAACCGGGGTCGTGGACAGGCTCAAGGTGGCTCAGTCTTCGGCGATGACGGATACGGAAGTAAGGCAGCACGCATTGAGGGCCATTTCAGAGGAGCCGACCCTGAACGCCCTCGACATAACCGTCGAAGTAACCGAAGGTGTTGTGGACCTGGAGGGCACGGTCCCCTCCCTTACGCACAAGCGCCTTGCGGGGGTGCTCGCCTGGTGGGTCCCCGGCTCCATGGACGTAATAAACAGCCTCGAGGTCGACCCGCCCGAAGATGACAATGAAGACGAGATTTGCGACGCCGTAAAGCTCGTTCTTGAAAAGGACCGTCTCGTCGACGCCTTCAAGGTACGCGTGGCGGCAAGAGACTGGGTGGTGACCCTCGATGGTACGGTATCGAGCGAGGGGGAAAAGGCGGCGGCGGAAAAGGACGCCTGGTACGTCTGGGGCGTAAACGAGGTGAAGAACAACCTGAGTGTCGGCTGAGACCCATGCGCCGGGCTTTTCAAGTCCGTCCATGGTTCACTAACGCCTCTCATCCATTCTCTGCGCACGACCAAATTTCCCCACCGGGTCCTTATTGTGAGATTTTTGCGGCACAGGTCCGTATGCGCGCGGCGCCATGCGGCATAAAAAAAGATAGTCAGGAGGGACGGGATCAGGAAATGAAGAGAAAGAAGATAAGGATAAGGAACGTGGACCCCGAGGTCTTTACACACAAGGGGCTCTTCGACGAGGGCTGCTACGGGTCCGAGTGCGAGGACGACTGCTGCGTTTACGGCTGTGACGTGGACTACGAGTCGCTAAAGCTTATTTATAAACACAGGGACCTGATAGAGCCTCTCATAAAGACCAGGATAGAGGAGTGCTTCTTAACCGAGCTGACCAGAGACAACGACTACGTGGGCGGGGCCTACAGGGAGACGGCTACGAGGGACTCGGACGGCCTGTGCAAGCTGCACCTCGTCGGCAAGAAGGGCTGTTCGCTCTTTTACCTCTGGGCTGCACGGGGGCTCCCGAAGACAATGGTGCCTACCATATGCCGCGTCTATCCCATCACCTGGCACAGGGGCAGGCTCTTCGTTGACAGGCCCCTTAAGAGGGCCTGCAAGGCCCGGGAGAGGAAACCGAAGGGCGTGAAAGAAGTGCCCTCCATATTCGACACCCAGAGCAAAGAGGTCCTCGCCCTCTTCGACCTGCGTCACCCCGGGGAGAAGACCTTCGCGGAGCTGAGGCTCCAGGCCTTGAAGAGGCGAAAGGCCTGAGGGGTTTTTAAAAAGGGCAGGCGCCCGCAGGGCCGGGCAATAAAAATATTCAGCCTGAAGGTTCTTTCTCAAAGACCCCGCGGGCCCCTTTCTACTCCACAATCCTTACCTTCATCTCCACCCTTTCGTTGGGCAGGTCCCTCGAGTCCCTCGGGAGGTTGACGATCTTGTCGGCCACCTCCATCCCCCTTGCCACCTCGCCGAAGACGGTGTACTCGAAGTCGAGGAAGTGCGAGTCCTTTACGACGATGAAGAACTGCGATCCTGCGCTGTCGGGCCTGCCCGACCGGGCCATGGAGAGGGCCCCCCGTACGTGGGGCCTGTCGTTGAACTCGGCCTTTATGGTGTAGCCCGGGCCCCCTGTACCGTAGGTGCCCTTGTCCGCTCCCCTGGTATTAGGGTCGCCGCCCTGTATCATGAAGCCGGGTATCACCCTGTGGAATATGGTGCCGTCGTAAAAACCCTTTTTCGCGAGATTGATGAAGTTCTCCACGTGTCCCGGGGCGACCTCGGGAAAGAATTTAAGCTCTATCTCGCCGTACTTCGTCTCAATCACCGCCCTTGTGTCTTTAATTGCTTCCACTTTTTTGTCTCCCTCTGCCGTTGATGTGCCCGGCGACAGGGCCACAAGGGCCGCCACCGCCAGGGCCGCTAAAAAAACAGATAGCCTCTTTACCTTCATAAGACCTCCGGCCTGCAAAAGTTTATATGCCCAGTAAAAAAAACATACCACGACGAAAAAGTCAATGCTTGGGGAGAAACCTTTCTGAAGAAAGGTTTCTCCCCAGCCCCCCCTTCCAAAGACTTTTGGCTATTTATCTTCCTGAGGGAGACCCCCTCTTGCGCGAATTTCATCTCCCGGGGGGTCTCCCTCAGGAAGATAGCTAAAAGTTTTTGAAGGGAGTTTGAGGGGAACTTTTTTCAAAAAGTTCCCCTCAAGTATTTTTTTCCGAGAGCCATTTCCTTATGCAGGATATGGCTTCCCTTTTATTCTTTATCAACCCCTTTTCTATCCCCTCCGAGACCCTCTCCATTATCTCCCCCACGAGTCTGCCCTCGGTTATGCCGAAGGCATCCATTATCTCATTTCCATTAAGCAGGGGTTTTGGTCTTTTCTTCGAATAGACGCCGTAGTAGAACTCGAGCATCTCTCTTACGAGCTTGAGGAGTTCGGGGTCTTCGCCTCCCCTTGTGGCCCTCGCGTCTACGAGGGCGAGGATCAAGAGGTCCACGCCCGCGCCGGTATCCCCGCCCCCCACGCCACCCCTGCCCCCCCCGGCCTCCGAGGCCCTCAGCAGATGGGCCCTGGCCCTCGGCGATGGCTTTTCGAGGGATGCGAGGGTAAAGACCCTGTGGTGGTTCCTTACGAGGTTCGTAACCTCGGAGGTGACCCTGCGGCTCAGCTTGAGCCTTTTCATCATCCCGGAGACGATGAGGCTTCCCTCGCGGTCGTGACCTATGAACCTGGCTCTCCCCTCCTCGGTCGTCATGGCCGAGGGTTTGCCCGCGTCGTGGAGAAAGGCGGCGAGCTTGAAGACGACGTCCCTTCCCACTGCGCCGGTCTTCCTGTGAAAATGCCCCTTCAATTCCGCCGGGTGGAAGGGGCACAGCCCGGTCCGGACGCCCTCCAGAAAGGACTCGGCCTCTTCGAGGGTCTTTAGCGAATGCGCGAGCAGGTCGTAACCCTTTACGTCGGCCCAGCCGGCGAGCTCGGGGCAGATGGCCTCCATGAGGTTCAAACGATAGAGGTCCTCAATGGCGCGGGCCGTGCCGGGGGAGGCGAAGACCAGCAGGAGCTCATCCCTTACGCGCTCCGGCGAGGTCTTCCCGGTCCTGACGAGAGGGGCATTTTTTCTTATGCGCTCCCGGGTCTCCGGGGTCATCTCGAGTCCGTACTCGAGGGCGATCCTCACCGCCCTCAGGCACCTCAAAGGGTCTTCGCTAAAGACGTCCGCAGAGGTCATGCGGAGGATTTTCCTGACGCAATCGTCCATCCCGCCCGTCGGGTCTATTATAGTGGGCACTGCCGCCTCGAAGAGCCCGACGACATCCACGGCCATGGCGTTTACCGTAAAATCCCGGCTCGCGAGGTCCTCTCCTATGTCGCCGGACTTGACGGGGGAGACGTCGACGGTGCGGGGTGTGTCGTCTAACGCGGCGGCGACCCTGTATGAAGGGGTCTTTTTATCGAGGAGGAAGGAGGTCCCGCCCACAGAGTCCGCGAGCCTGAACGAAAGGTCTTTTATGTCGCCGGCGAAGACGAAGTCATAATCCCTGGGCAGGGCCTTTTTCAGCACGAGGTTTCTTACAACGCCCCCGACGAGGAACAGGGCCTTGCGATGAGGGGAGTCTTTAACCAGGGCGCAGGCGGCCTTCAAGACCGGGTCTTTTCTGAGGACTTCAAAAAAAAGGGCCGTCTCTTTGCGGCCCCTTTTAACGTCCTTCTTTTTCCTCTCCTCTCTCACAGGAGCTCCACCTCTATAAGCCCGTCGTCGAGGGTGACGCGGGGGGGGCCGGGGGGGGCGGGCATATCATCTGAGACGCCCCTCAACCTCGCCCCCACGTCCCTGTAGCCGGGGGTGGTGCCGTGTATGGAGCCGAGTATCACCCTCGACTCCTCAACGCTTCCCGCGGCCTCGTAGGCCAGGGCGAGTTCGTACATGACGTCCATGCGCTCTTCCTCGGAATCGACCCCTGTCTTCAATGCCTTGAGGAAGTAGATGATGGCCTCGTCCGGGCTCGCCTCTTTCATATGGCAGTGCCCGAGGCTCCTGTAACAGGCGAATTCAAGGGACGGCTCCTTGAGGGCGACCTTGAACTCCCTCGAGGCCTCCCTGTAAAGCTCCATCTCCATGTACTCTACACCGAGTTCATAATGGGTGGCGGCGTCTTCGCGCGTTAATTGCTCCTCCATGCCCGCCTTGAACTCTTCACCGGCATCCTCAGGGGCCCGGGCGTCGGTGACCGCCATGGGCTCTGTCGCCTCTTCCATATCCTCTCGCGATGCTATGTCGAGGTCCAGGCCCTCCTCGCCGGAAACCTCCTGCGGGGCTTCGGGGGTCTCGACTGGTTCGCCCCCTTCTTCCGGCGCTGTCTCCTCCCTGGCCGCGGTCTGCTCCGCCTCCCGAGCCTCGCCCCCGGTCTCTATCCCTATCTCACCCTGCGGCGTGGAAGAATCTGCCGGGGGCTCCAACTCCACGGACCCCTGGATTATATCTTCACCCCTTATGCCGTCGTCCCCGGCGCCTATTTCTTCC
>DATEAM010000153.1:0-9645 GCA_035288385.1 Thermodesulfobacteriota bacterium | reverse complement strand
AAAGGTTCCCCCCAAACCCCCTTCCAAAGACTTTTGGCTATTTATCCTCCTGAGGGAGACCCCTCTTCTGAGAATTTCATCTCCCCGGGGGTCTCCCTCAGGAGGATAGCTAAAAATTTTTGGAAGGAGTTTGAGGAAACCTTTTTATAAAAAGGTTTCCTCAATATTTTGAAACGTTCATCTCCTCCATCTTTCCCGTGACCATGTAGACCACCCTTTCTGCTATATTGGTCACCCTGTCCGCTATCCTCTCCAGGTTATGCGCCCCCCAGATAAGGTAGGTGGCTCCCTTTATCTTCGTGGGGTCCTCTATCATTATGTGTATGAGCTCCCTGTATATCTCGTCGTAGAGCGCGTCCACCTCGTCGTCATCGTCGCATATCTTCCTGGCCGTCTCAATATCGCGTTCCACGAAGGCCTTCATGCACCTGGTGAGCATTGACACGGCCTTCTCGGCCATTCTCGGCATGTCGACGAGAGGTTTTACGAGGGGCTCGTCTCCTATGATGATGCTTATCTTCGCTATGCCCTCGGCGTGGTCAGCTATCCTCTCGAGGTCGGTGATGACGTTTATTATTGCCGCGAGCACCCTCAGGTCCACGGCCATGGGCTGCTGCGTAGCGATGAGCATGACGCACCTCTCCTCTATCCTGAAGCGTTTTCTGTTTATATGGATGTCGTCGTCCACCACCTTCTCGGAGGCGGGGATGTCCCTGTCCTTGAGGGCGGCCATGGCCCTTTTTATCGCGGTGGCCGCCATGGCGGACATTTCGAGAAGGTCGGCCTGGACCTCCTTAAGCGCCTTATGGTATGCCTCTCTCGTCATCTGGCCTCCTGGTCTTAAAGCGTATTATATTTAATATACCACATCATGGGTTCAGAGGCCTAATCCGCCGGTCAGGACCCGGGTTAACCGAACCTGCCGGTGATGTACTTCTCAGTGAGCTCGTTTGCCGGGGCGGTGAATATCTTCTGCGTGTCGTCGAACTCCACGAGCTCCCCGAGCATGAAAAACCCGGTGTACTCCGAGACCCTCGCCGCCTGCTGCATGTTGTGGGTGACGATGACCACGGTGTAATCCTCCTTGATCTCCGTTATAAGGTCCTCGATCTTCGCCGTGGCCACCGGGTCGAGGGCCGAGCAGGGCTCGTCGAATAGTATGACCTCGGGGTTCACGGCTATGGCCCTGGCTATGCACAGTCTCTGCTGCTGGCCCCCGGACAGGGTCTGGGCGTTCTGGTTTAGGTTGTCCTTCACCTCGTCCCAGAGGGCGGCCTTCTTAAGGCTCTCCTCCACGGCGGAGTCGAGCGTGGAGCGGTCCTTTACGCCGAAGATCCTGAGCCCGTAGGCGATGTTGTTGTATATGGACTTGGGAAAGGGGTTGGGTCTCTGGAAGACCATCCCTATCCTCCTCCTTATCTCTATGGGGTCGGCCCCTGACGAGTATATGTCCATGTCCTCGTGCATTATGGAGCCCTCGAGGCGGAAGCTCGCGATGAGGTCGTTCATCCTGTTCAGGCACCGGAGGAAGGTGGACTTGCCGCACCCCGATGGGCCGATCAGGGCGGTGACGCTGTTGGTCTTTATCTCTATGTTTATGTCCTTCAGTACGCGCTTGTCCCCGTACCAGGCGTTGAGCTTCGATATGGTAAACGAGAGGTCCTTTACCACTTGAGCCTCCTCTGGAACCTGTAGCGCAGGTAGATCGCCACGGAGTTAAGTATGAGCGTAATCGCGAGCAGCACTATTATCGCGGCCGCGGCGTTTACGGCGAAGGCCTGCTGGGGTCGCGAGACCCAGTTGAAGACCTGTATGGGCAGGACCGTGAAGGGGTCGAATATGCTCTCGGGCAGGAATGCTATGTAGGTCAGCGCGCCTATGGTTATGAGGGGGGCCGTCTCCCCTATGGCCCTTGAGAGCGCGAGTATCACTCCCGTGAGTATCCCGGGCAGGGCCGCCGGGAGGACCTGGTAAAAGATGGTCTGCCACTTCGTGGCCCCGAGGGCGTAGGAGGCCTCCCTTATGGTGAAGGGTATGGCCTTCAACGCCTCGCGAGACGCTATTATGATGATGGGAAGTACCAGGAGCGCGAGGGTAAGTGCCCCGGAGATAAGGCTCCTCTCGAGGTTCAAGGCCCGGACGAACACGCCGAGCCCGAGGAGCCCGTATATTATGGAGGGCACCCCTGCAAGGTTCGCTATGTTTATCTCTATGAGCCTCGTGAGCCAGTTCTTCCGCCTGCTGTACTCCTCGAGGTATATCCCGGCGCCCACTCCCAGGGGGAAACCGAAGAGCGCCGTAAGGCCCATTATATACAGGGTACCCACGATGGCCGAGAGTATCCCCGCCCTCTCGGGCCTCCTCGAGGGAAAGCTCGTGAGGAAGGACCAGTTGATTCTGCCGAGCCCGTCATAGAGTAGGTCTATTACGAGGGTGGCGAGGAAGACGAGCCCGAGTATCGCCGAAAGGAGGGCCACGACCTTGAAGATCCTGTCCCTCCTTTTATTCCTTAATATGAGCGCAGCCCTCACTTGTACTCCTCCCTGAAACGCTCCTTGAGCCAGTGGCTGAAGATATTGAGGACGAGGGTGAAGATGAAGAGCGTCATGCCCACGGCGAAGATGGTCTTGTACTCGATGCTCCCGGCGGGCGTGTCCCCGAGGCTTACCTGGACGATGTAGGCCGTTATGGTCTCTATGGGCACGAGGGGGTTTATCGTAAGCCTCGGCTGCTGGCCCGAGGCGATGGTGACTATCATCGTCTCACCTATGGCCCTCGAGATGGCGAGGACAAAGGAGCTCATTATCCCGGAGAGTGCCGCTGGCACCACCACCTTTGCCGCCACCTGGAACCGGGTCGCACCGAGGGCGTAGGCCCCCTCCCTCAAGTCCCTCGGCACGGCGCTCATGGCGTCCTCGCTAAGCGAGGATATCATGGGGATTATCATTATCCCCATGACAATGCCGGGACCCAGGGCGTTAAAACCAGAAAGCCCCGGGACTATCTTCTGAAGGAGCGGTGTCACGAAAAGGAGGGCGAAGTAACCGTAGACCACGGTGGGCACTCCCGCGAGTATCTCAAGGAGCGGCTTCACGGCGGTCCTGAACCTCACTGAGGCGTACTCGTTCAAGTATATGGCCGAGAGGACCCCCAGCGGCATGGCCACGCACATGGCTATGAAGGCCACGAGGAAAGTCCCGGAGAGAAGCGGGAGTATCCCGAAGTGCTTGTCCACGAAGAGAGGGGTCCACTGGGTGTCGGTGAGGAAGTCGAGGATCGAGACCTCTTTGAAGAACTCCACGGTCTCGAAAAAAAGCACGGCGATGATCCCGACGGTGGTAAATATCGAGAGGGCCGCGCACAGAAAGAGGACCCCCTTGATGGAGCCTTCGCTGATTCTTCGTTTAAGGCGTATAGAAGGGTTCAGGTTCATTATCAGGGCCAATATGTGAATGGTAATCTATGTAACATAATAAGCGTGTTAAGTAAAGACGGGACAGGCCCCGGAAGCGGACCTGTCCCGTCCTGCAAAAAAGAGTGTCCGGGGGGGACGTGGTTTACTCCATCTTCAGGAGGTCTTCTATGCTCACCCCTATCTTGGCTCCCTCGCCTCCGAAGACGGAGCCGGTCTTTCTCTTCTCGAACCTCTCGATGGCCTGGCCGTAGACCTTGTCGGGAAGAGGTATGTAGCCCACCTCTTCTGTAAGGGCCGGGGCGTTTTCGAGGTAGAAGTTTACGAACTCCGAGACCTCGGGCTTGGTTGCCGAGCGCTTGCTCACGTAGATGAATATGGGCCTCGAAAGCGGCTGGTACGTGCCGTTGTTAACGGTCGTCGTCGTGGGGAGGATGGGGCCCTTGCCGTTCGAGTCGTCCCTGTCGTCCACGGGCACGAGCTTGAGCTTGGCCTTGTTGTGCTCGTAGTAGGCGAGGCCGAAAAACCCGAGGGCGTTCTTGTCCGTGGAAATGCCCTGGACGAGGACGTTGTCGTCCTCGCTCGCGGTAAAGTCCCCGCGGCTCGCCCCGCCCTTTCCAACTATCGCCTCGGTGAAGTAGTCGAAGGTGCCGGAATCCACCCCGGGCCCGTAGAGGTGGAGTTCGCTCTCCGGCCAGCCCTTCCTCACCTGGCTCCACTTGGTAATCTTCCGCTGGGCCGCAGGCTCCCACATCTTCTTCAACTCCTCCACCGTGAGGTAGTCTACCCAGTCGTTTCCCGGGTTAACCATTACGGCGAGCCCGTCGTAGGCAACGGGTAACTCTATGTACTCTATGCCGTTCTTCCTGCACAGTTCCACCTCCACGGGCTTTATGGGCCTCGAGGCGTCGGATACGTCTATCTCCCCGCGGCAGAACTTCTTGAAACCGCCTCCCGTGCCTGATATCCCCACGGTAACCATCACATTGCCCCGTTTTGCAGTCTGGAACTCCTCGGCCACAGCCTCGGTTATGGGAAAGACCGTGGAGGAGCCGTCTACCTTTATTAGCTTCCTCTCGGCCTGCGCCTTTTCCGGGCCGAGGACCAACAGGGCCGTCAGCATTGAAACCGCCAGGGTGAGTACCTTGAATGCTCTCGTCATTTTGATTAACCTCCGTTTCGTATACGGCTATGCCCTCGGCTTGAGCCGGCCCGGTGAGTATGAAGACCGCGATGACTCAGGCAAGTGCCGCCGTTAACATGCCTCTTGTTCCCATTTCTCTTTTCCTTCCTGGTATAGTCGAATTATACGGCTTTTTTTGTTCTCACGCTGTCGCCGATATAGAGCCGCCCCTCAAGAGCTTCGAGAGCAGCATCGGGCACCCGTAGTGCTCCTCGGTGGTGCAGTAGGCCACGATGTCGTTTTCACCGGGGGCCATGAGGGTGACCGAGGCGTTGCATATCCTCATCGACTCAATCCCCCCTAAGTACGGACAATCCATACCTTGTCTCCTTTCTCTTTTTTTCTCTTTCATGCGGTCATGTTACTACCCTTGTGTTACAGGATTATGACAGATTTGTTAAGATAGCGTTACCCTTTCCGGCCAAATAGGGATTGACACGACTTCAAGGGTTCGGTTAGGATATACTCGTTTTGCAAGAATTTGAAAAGGAGTCTTGCTCGCAATGCCTAAGAAACGTACCACAAAACGTTCCGCTGAGCTGCTTCGGAAAGCTGAAAAGCTCATACCCGGCGGGGTAAACAGCCCTGTGAGGGCCTTCGGGGCCGTGGGCGGCAGGCCCCGTTTTATAGCAAGGGCCAATGGCTCGAAGATATACGACGCCGACGGCAACGCCTACATAGACTACATAGGCTCCTGGGGCCCAATGATACTCGGGCACGCGCACCCGAGGGTCTCCGCAGCCATCAAGAAGGCCGTGGACAGGGGCACGAGCTTCGGGGCGCCCACGGAACTCGAGGTCATACTCGCCGAGATGACTCTTAAGGCCTTCCCTTCCATGGAGATGGTAAGGTTCGTAAGCTCCGGGACCGAGGCGACGATGAGCGCCATACGGCTCGCACGGGGCTATACGAAGCGGGACAGGATAATAAAGTTCGAGGGCTGCTATCACGGCCACGCCGACAGCCTGCTCGTAAAGGCAGGGAGCGGGGCGGCCACCCTCGGGGTGCCCTCGAGCCCGGGGGTCCCCAAAAGCCTCGCCAAGGACACTTTGAACGCCGTGTACAACGACCTCGATTCCGTCAGAACCCTCTTCAAGAGGAACCCTCGAGCCATCGCCTGCGTAATCGCGGAGGGGGTCCCCGGGAACATGGGTGTCGTGCCGCCCAAGGACGGCTTTATCGAGGGTCTTGAAAGACTCTGCAGGAGATACGGGGCGCTCCTCATAATGGACGAGGTGATGAGCGGCTTCAGGCTCTGCTACGGCGGGGCCCAGAAGGTCTATAACGTGGAGCCTGACCTGACGTGCCTCGGAAAGGTCATAGGAGGGGGGCTGCCCGTGGGGGCCTTCGGAGGCAAAAGGAAGATAATGGAACGGCTCGCTCCAACGGGCCCCGTCTACCAGGCGGGAACCCTTTCCGGAAACCCCATAGCCATGACCGCGGGAATAGAGACCCTCAAGATCCTCCGGAGGCGCGGCACTTATGAAAAACTCTATAAAAAGACGGTGACCCTCACCACAGGGATAGAAGGGATAGCGAGGAGAAGAGGGGTGCCCTGCCACATATCCATGGCAGGCTCCATGTTCACCGTATTCTTCTCGGAAAGACCCATACATAACTACTCGGACGCCGCCGGGTGCGACCTCAAGAGGTTCTCGAAATACTTCCAGAGGATGCTCGCAGAGGGCGTAATGCTCCCGCCATCTCAGTTCGAGGCGGCCTTCATGGGCCTCGCCCATACGAACGACGACATAGCGAGAACGCTCGAGGCCGTGGAGAAGAGCTTCAGGAGATTATAACCCCTGGGGGAAACACAATCTGTAAGAAAGGTTTCCCCCAGACCCCCTTCCAAAGACTTTCAGTCTCCCCTCGATGAAGACCCCTTATAAGGCAAGTAACAGAAGTATTACGCCGAGGGCTATCCTGTAGACGACAAAGGGCGTCATCGAGGTCCTTGATATCATCTTCAGGAAATAGTGTATGGCGAAGTAGGAGGAGACAAAGGCGACCGCAAATCCCACGGACAGGGCAAGCCACGGGGTGTCCCAGCCGGCGCGCACCATATCGACCCCTTCCTTTGCCCCGGCAAGCCCCCCGACCATTACGGCGAGGAGAAATGAAAACCTCGCCGCCGCGGTCCTCGTAAGCCCGGTGAAGAGCCCGGCCGTCATGGTTATGCCCGAACGGCTCGTCCCCGGTATCAGCGAAATGGCCTGAAAGACCCCTGCGGTTATTGCCGTAAGCCAGCCCGTGTCCCTGACTTCCGTATCACCCGGCCTTCTGTCGGCGGCCCACAAGACGACCCCCCAGAAGATGGAAGAGACCCCTATGACCTCGATGGTACGGAGCCTTTCGGCAACGATATCGTGTGCGAGCAGGCCAGCCATGCCCACGGGGATGGTAGCCACAAGCACCATCCAGGCGAGCCTCCCATCGGGGTTTTCCCTTATGCCCCTTCCGGAAAGGGTGCCGAAAAAACCCCTTACGAGCCCCGTGATGTCGCTGCGGAAGTAGATGACCACGGCGAGCCACGTGGCCGTGTTCAACGCCACGTCAAAGGAAAGCCCCTGGTCCGGCCACGAGGTGAGCTCCGGGACGAGTATCAGGTGCGCCGTGGATGAGATGGGGAGAAACTCCGTAACCCCCTGTATAAGAGCGAGGACAACAGCCTGGATTAGCTCCATACTCGACGAGGATATTTCTTGAGGAAAACTTTTTGAAAAAAGTTTTCCTCAAACTCCTTTCAAAAACTTTTGGCTATCCTGTGGAGGGAGACCCCCCGGGAGATGAAATTCGCGCAAGAGGGGGTCTCCCTCCACAGGATAATCAGCTAAAAGTCTTTGGAAAGGGGGCCTGGGGGGAGACCTTTCTTCAGAAAGGTCTCCCCCCAGAAAATCACGCGAGGTTAAGGGGGAGCTTATCGGGTGTTTTCTCCGCCGTCCTTAAAAGCCTCCGGGCATAGCCCGTCTCGACCCCTATGCCGAGGGCCTCGGCCCTCTTAAGCGCCTTCTTTAACATCCGCATCCCCTTCTTCGGGTCTTTCCTGAACTCGAGCTCCCCGAGGGACATCATGCAGTAGACAAGCCCCCTTTTATCCTTCGTATCCCTGAAGAGTCTCTCGGCCTCGATAAAATCCTTATGCGCCGGAGCGTCCTTTCCGAGCAACTGGTAAGCAGTCCCCTCGCCCCACAGCGTGTAGGCGTAGCTTACCTTGTCGCCGATCCTGCGGTAATTGGTCTTCGCCATCTTGAAGTTTTTAAGTGCCCCCGAAAAATCTCCCTTCATCCTCAGTGCGTTGGCTATGCCGCAGTACGAATAGGCCTTTCCGAAGGTGTCCTTAAGGGCGGTGAAGGACCTGTTGGCCTGCCTGTAATATCCAAGAGAGGCCCTTAAGTCCCCGGCAACCCTCGAGGCCCCTCCGAGCCCCGTAAGGCAATACCCCACTCCGCTCCTGTCCCTGAGGCGCGAGAATATCTCCCTGGACTCCTTGAAGGCGGCTATCGCGCCGGTTAAGTCCCCCTTTACCCTCAGGGCCCCCGCCAGGGCCCAGAGGGCAAAGGCCTCCCCGGCACGGTCGTCGAGGCTCCTGTACCCTTTGAGGCACCTCTTCAATATGGAGAGGGCCTCGCGGAAATCCCCCGTAGCCCTGAGACTCAAGCCCAGGCCCGTTAACGCGTCATAGGCCCTCACCTCATCGCTCATCTTAAGGACAAGGGAGTGGGCCGTCCTGTAACACCTTCCCGCCCTCGAAAACTCGCCCACCATGCGGTACGTGTCGCCAAGGGAGAAATAACAGGCGGCCCTCAAGTCCCTGTCGACCCCGGAAAGCCTCCTCGCCTCGAGATAAAGAGGAATGGCCTCGAGAAACTTCGAAGCCCCCCTCTTCCTCTCGGCCCTCTCGAAAATAGCGTACGGGTTGCTCATGACATTGAAAGATATCTTCTTGAGGAAACCTTTTTATAAAAAGGTTTCCTCAAACTCCTTCCAAAAATTTTTGGCTATCCTTTTCAGGGAGACCCCGTGGAAGAATTCTCTCCCGAGGGGGTCTCCCTGAAAAGGATAAACAGCTAAAAGTCTTTGAAGGGGGCTTGGGGGGAACTTTCTACAGAAAGTTCCCCCAATAAGAAATCTCTTAACACCATAGGCTATCCGCTCTTTTTGAGAAGTGGGAAGCCGAGTTCTTCTCGGGTCTTCAGGTATCCTTCGGCGCATTTCCTGGCGAGGTTTCTCACCCTTCCTATGAAGGCGGTCCTCTCGGCTACACTTATGGCCCCTCTGGCGTCGAGCATGTTGAACGTGTGGGAGCACTTGAGGCAGAAGTCGTAGGCCGGCAGCACGAGTGAGCGTTCGACGAGCCTCAGGCACTCCCTTTCGTACATGTCGAAGAGGGTGAAGAGCATTTTTACGTCCGCCTCTTCGAAGTTGTACCGCGAGTACTCTATCTCGCCCCTCAAGTGCACGTCGCCGTAGTTTACGCTGTCGTTCCACTTGAGGTCGAAGACGTTGTCGACTCCCTGGAGGTACATGGTGATGCGCTCGAGCCCGTAGGTTATCTCCCCGGAGACGGGCTTCAAGTCTATGCCCCCGGCCTGCTGGAAGTAGGTGAACTGCGTTATCTCCATCCCGTCGAGCCATACCTCCCATCCGAGGCCCCAGGCTCCAAGCGTGGGCGATTCCCAGTCGTCCTCTACGAAGCGTATGTCGTGCTCGAGGGGGTTTATGCCCAGGCTCCCGAGGCTCTCGAGGTAAACCTCCTGTATGTCGTCCGGCGAGGGCTTCAAGATCACCTGGAACTGGTAGTAGTGCTGGAGGCGGTTGGGGTTCTCGCCGTACCGGCCGTCGGTGGGGCGTCTCGATGGCTCCACGTATGCCACCCTCCACGGCTCGGGGCCGAGGACCCTAAGGAACGTTGCCGGGTGGAAGGTCCCGGCGCCCTTCTCCATGTCGTAGGGCTGCCCCACTATGCACCCCCTCTCGGCCCAGAACTTCTGAAGGTTTATTATCACGTCCTGAAAGTGCATTTTACTCACTCCTTTGACGGTTGTTTTCC
>DATEAM010000152.1:0-2654 GCA_035288385.1 Thermodesulfobacteriota bacterium | reverse complement strand
GGACTCCAGAAAGATATAGAGGAACGCCTCGAGGCGATAGGTTTCGAGAGGGAGGACAGACCCTTCCACCCTCACCTCACTTTATGCAGGGTCAAGTCCGTGAGCGAAGGCCGCGCCCTCGGCAGGCTCGTCGAGGGACTCGGCTTCGACATGAACATGGACTTCCACGTGGACTCCTTCATGCTCTTCAGGAGCGACCTCGGACCCGGGGGCGCCCGCTACTCGGTGGTCAGGAGGTTCGCACTCGGCGGATAGTTTTTTAACATAAAAATAAAAACTCAAGGCATTCAAGAAGGGAGGCCCCGTAGATGGCAAACACACCGTCAACCACCAGCTCAAACCGCGAAAAGGCCCTTGACCTGGCGATAAGCCAGATAGAAAAACAGTTCGGCAAGGGGGCGATAATGCGCCTCGGAAAGGACCACGCGGCCGTGGACGTGGAGACCATATCCACGGGGTCCCCTTCCCTCGACATCGCCCTCGGCATAGGGGGCGTGCCCAGGGGAAGGGTCATCGAGGTATTCGGCCCGGAGAGCTCCGGCAAGACCACCCTTACGCTCCATGTGGCTGGCGAGGCTCAGAAGGCCGGAGGCACGGTAGCCTTCGTCGACGCCGAGCACGCCCTCGACCTCTCCTACGCCAAAAAGCTCGGGGTGAATACCGACGACCTCCTCCTCTCACAGCCCGACACCGGGGAGCAGGCCCTGGAGATAACCGACGTCCTCATAAGGAGCGGGGCCGTGGACCTTATCGTCATAGACTCGGTGGCCGCGCTCGTGCCAAGAGCCGAGCTCGAGGGCGATATGGGAGACGCCCACATGGGGCTCCAGGCCAGGCTCATGAGCCAGGCCCTCAGGAAGCTCACATCCACCATAAGCAAGAGCAAGACGAGCGTCATATTCATAAACCAGATAAGGCACAAGATAGGCGTCTTCTTCGGGAGCCCGGAGACGACCACCGGGGGCAACGCCCTTAAGTTCTACGCCTCCGTTCGCATGGACATACGCAGGATCGGCCAGATAAAGCAGGGGGAGGCCGTAATAGGCAACAGGGTCCGCGTCAAGGTGGTGAAGAACAAGCTCGCCCCGCCCTTCAAGGACGCCGAGTTCGACATACTCTTTGACGAAGGGATATCGTGGGAGGGCGACCTCCTTGACCTGGGGGCGAAGAACAACATCGTGGAAAAGAGCGGCTCATGGTTCTCTTACGGCGGGGAGAGGCTCGGCCAGGGAAGAGAGGCCGCGAGGGCCTTCTTGAAGGAGAACAGGGACCTCGCCCGGGAGATAGAGAAGAAGGTGTTCGAGCACTTCGAAATCGGAACGAAAGAGGGGTAGAAGATGGCGGGAATCGACCTGACCAGCATACTGAACACCGCCGTAAAGGGAAGGGCCTCCGACGTCCACCTGAAGGCCGGGGTCCCGCCCATACTGCGCATAAACGGCAGCCTCGTCCCGCTTAGGAACCACGAGAGGCTCGCCCCCGACGACGTGGCCAACGTGGCCTTGAGGATCATGAGCGACTCCCAGAAGGAGTCCTTCAGGCTCCGCCACCAGATAGACATGGCCTACAGCGTCCCCGGGCTCGGCCGCTTCAGGGTGAACATCTTCCAGCAGAGGGGGGCCGTGGGGATAGTCCTGAGGGTCATTCCCATTAAGATAGAGTCCTTCGACGATCTGAACCTCCCCGAGGCGTTCAAGAGGATAGCCAACGAGGTCCGGGGGCTCGTGCTCGTAACAGGGGTGACTGGAAGCGGAAAGTCCACCACCCTCGCCTCCATCATGGACTACATAAACAACCACAGGCCGGCCCACGTCATCTCCATAGAGGACCCCATAGAGTTCCTGCACCGCGACAGACGCTGCATCATAAACCAGCGCGAGATAGGCGTAGACGCCCTGAGCTTCGCCGAGGCATTGAGGGGGGCTCTGCGCCAGGACCCGGACATCATCATGGTCGGCGAGATGAGGGACCAGGAGACGATAGAGATAGCCCTTACCGCCGCGGAGACGGGCCACCTCGTCCTCTCAACGCTCCACACGGTGGACGCCGTGGAGACTGTAAACAGGATAGTCTCCGTCTTCCCCCCCTACCAGCAGAAGCAGATACGCATACAGCTCGCCAGCGTGGCAAAGGCGATAATCTCCCAGAGGCTCATATCGAGAAAGGACACCCGCGGGAGGGTCCCCGCCGTGGAGGTCCTCGTCTCGACGGCGCGCATAAGGGAATGCATCGAGGACAAGGAAAAGACCAAGGACATCTTCGACGCCATCTCAAAGGGCCACTCCACCTACGGGATGCAGACCTTCGACCAGTCCATACTCATGCTCCTCAACAGGAGCCTCATATCCTACGACGAGGCATTGAGACAGTCGTCCAACCCGGCGGACTTCGAGCTCAAGGTAAAGGGCATCACGTCGACGAGCGACATGGGCTGGCAGGACTTTGAGAAGAGCCATGAGGAGAAAGGCGCATCCACCGCCGTCTCCACCACCCCGGAGGACGAGGAGCGCTTTTAAAGGGGGCCCCACATTAAAAAATCCATGCCGACTAAAAGCCCCGGACCCGCAGAGCCGGGGGGGCCGGGGGGGCCTGGGGGGACAGGGAAGCCTCGAAGGTCGAAGGGAAGTCCGGGGGGGGCCGGGGGGGCGGGGGGG
>DATEAM010000151.1:0-21359 GCA_035288385.1 Thermodesulfobacteriota bacterium | reverse complement strand
TCAAACTCCCTTTCAAAAACTTTTAGCTATCCTATGGAGGGAGACCCCCCGGGAGATGAAATTCGCATAAGAGGGGGTCTCCCTCCATAGGATGAATAACCAAAAGTCTTTGGAAGGGGGGTCTGGGGGGGAACCTTTCTTCAGAAAGGTTCCCCCCCGGAAAACCATGCTTATAATCCCGGCGGTGGACATAAAGGACGGCAAATGCGTGCGCCTCACCCAGGGGAGCATGGACGCCGTGACCGTGTACTGCGACGACCCCGCGGAGATGGCCAGGAGGTGGGCCCAAGAGGGCGCCGAGCTTATACACCTTGTCGACCTCGACGGGGCCGTCCGGGGCAGCGCCGCCAACTTCGACGTCATTAAAAGGATAACCGATTCCATAGACACGCCCGTTCAGATAGGCGGCGGCATAAGGGAGCTTTCGACGGCCGCGCGCTACCTCGCCCTCGACGGGGTGAAGAGGATAATCATAGGAACCGCGGCCTGCGACGACCAGGAGTTCCTGAAAGGGCTTACGCAGAGGTTCCCCGGGAGGGTGGCCGTGGGCATAGACGCCAAGGACGGGAGGGTGGCCATAAAGGGGTGGAAGACCGTTACTGAAGTTCAAGCCGTTGACCTCGCAAAAAGGCTTGAGGGCGCGGGGGTTGCGTGCATTATATACACGGATATTTCAAGGGACGGCACGCTCGCGGGCCCCAACGTGGAGGCTACCGTGGAGCTCGCCGGGTCCGTGAACATCCCCGTCATAGCCTCGGGAGGGGTCTCCTCGATAAGGGACATAGAGGCCTATAAGGGAAAGAATATCGAGGGCATAATAATAGGAAAGGCCCTGTACACGGGAGACGTGGACCTCAAGGAGGCCATCCGGGCCGCCGGCTGAGGAAAACTTTTTGTAAAAAGTTTTCCTCAGACTCCTTTCAAAAACTTTTAGTTATTTCCTGTCAACAGACCTATTTGACCGGAAATAGCCAGAAGTCTTTGAAGGGGGTTTGGGGGGAACTTTCTTCAGAAAGCTCCCCCCAGGGAAAAAGATGCTAACGAAGCGTATAATACCTTGTCTGGACGTAAAGGACGGCCGGGTGGTGAAGGGCGTTAGTTTCGTCGAGCTAAGAGACGCCGGGGACCCGGTGGAGTGCGCCAAGGCCTATGAGGAGCAGGGCGCCGACGAGCTCGTCTTCCTCGACATAACGGCCTCCCACGAGGAGAGGAAGACCATACTCCACGTGGTGGAGGAGACGGCCTCCGAGGTCTTCATGCCCCTTACCGTGGGGGGAGGGATAGCGACCCTCGAGGACATAAGGGAGCTCCTGAGGGCGGGCACCGACAAGGTATCCATAAACACGAGCGCCGTAACAGACCCGGGGTTCGTCAGGAAGTCTTCCGAGAGGTTCGGGAGCCAGTGCATAGTCGTGGCCATAGACGCCAAGAGGAGGCCAGGGGGTAGACATGGGCATCCTTCATGGGATGTCTATACACACGGCGGCAGAAGGCCCACGGGGCTCGACGCGGTGGAGTGGGCGGCAAGGGTGGAGGAGCTCGGGGCCGGGGAGATACTCCTTACGAGCATGGACATGGACGGCACCAGGGACGGCTACGACCTCGAGCTTACGAGGGCCGTGGCCGAGGCCGTCACCGTCCCGGTCATCGCCTCCGGGGGGGCGGGTACGCTCGAGCATATCTACGAGGCCTTCACCGATGGCCGCGCCGACGCCGCGCTCGCTGCCTCGATATTCCACTTCGGGGTATATACGATATCAGAGACGAAGAAGTACCTCAGGGAAAAGGGTGTCGCCGTAAGGCCAGCCGACGACCATGACCAATGAAGAAGAGCCCGCGTTTTCTACAACTCATCATCCTGTACAAGAGCGTCATAGGCCTGATAGAGGTGTTTGTGGCCACGGCCTTTCTGAGGACCCCGGAGAAAAACCTCGAGGTCCTGCTGACAAGGATCGCAAAGGGACATAACCTCGACACCGGAAACCGCGTGATGGACTTCGCCATAGAGCAGGCCGGGCTCCTGAGCTACGACCTGGTGATGAACATTACCATGATAATCCTGCTCTTCGGCATCTTGAACCTCATAGAGTCCTACGGGCTGCACATGAGAAGACGCTGGGCCGAGTGGTTGACCATTATCGGGACCTCGGCCATGATACCTTACGAGTTATACGAGCTCGCAAAAGGCTTCTCGAGCGTGAAGGTATGGGTCCTGGTCATAAACTGTGCGATTGTTTATTACCTCGCCAGGCACAAGGAACTCTTCAAGAGCATGAGGGTGGTGCTCTAAAGGGCATGGACCACGCCCAGGGGGAAATCAAGACCAGGAAAGGATTCAAGTCAGGCCCCCCAAGCCCTCAGCCCACTGCCCCCCAGCCCACTGCCCCAGAAAAACCTTGATTTAGACCCTGAGAAATAGTATAAGATTCTTTTGCCGGATTTAGGGAATGCCAGTACCTACGAGCCTTTCACGGAAAACTTAAGTCCGCAAAACAAAAGAACAAAATCCTTGTCCCGGTAAGGGACGAACCCGTGCCTGGTGCGCGGGGAGCCAGAAGGAGGAAAGATGAGCAGACACTACGAGACCGTCTGCATCGTAAGGCCAGATGCGGGCGAGGACGTCATAAAGGGCGTCATAACCAGGGCCACCTCAACGCTCGAGGGCGAGGGCGGCAAGGTAAACAGGTTAGACGAGTGGGGCAGACGCAAGCTCGCCTATCCGATAAAGAAGAAGCACGAGGGCTATTACTTCCTCCTCGACCACTCGAGCCCCTCCAAGGCGTGCGCCGAGATGGAGAGGTTTTTAAGGTTGAGCGAGGACGTGATACGCTATCAGACCGTAAGGGTCGAGTCCGAGGCCGTGCCGGCGGCGGCGCCTGAAGCCGCACCCGCGACGACACCCGGACCTGCGCCAGAGGCGACACCACAGGAGGCGAGCGCAGGCCAGAGTGCCCCTGAAAAAGGAGGAGAAGATGCATAAGAGGGAGAGAGATTCCTCGCGCTCCTCGTCCGATTCGAGGGGCCCGAAACGCACGTTTCAGAAGAAAAGGTACTGCCGTTTCTGCAAGCACAAGGACCTGACCATGGACTACAAGGACGCGAAGGCGTTGAGACCCTACCTCACCGAGAGGGGAAGGATCATGCCCCGTAGGATCACCGGTACATGCGCCAGGCACCAGAGGGTGGTCTGTACGGCCATCAAGAGGGCGCGGAACCTGGCGATAGTCCCCTTTACCACGCTTAGCATGTAACCATTTTTCATAAGGAGCTTTAGCCGATGAACGTCATACTCAAAAAGGACATAGTGGACCTCGGACGCTACGGGGACACAATAAAGGTGGCCAGGGGCTATGCCCGTAACTACCTCATACCCAAGGGGATCGCCGTGGAGGCCACACCCGGAAACCTCAACCAGTTCAATGCCGAGAAATCGGCCTATATGAAGAAAGAAGAGCATAGGGTCGAGGCCGCCAGAAAGCTCAGTGAAGGCCTCTCGGCCGTCGAGCTCGCCTTCCAGAGGAAGGCAGGCGAGGAGGACAGGCTCTTCGGCTCGGTGACTTCCCATGACGTTGAGAAGGCCCTCAAGGAGAAGGGTTACGAGGTGGAGAGATCGTGGATAATGCTCCCAGAGCCCATAAAGAAGCTCGGTTCGTATACCGTTGAGATAAGACTCCACCACGAAGTCGCCGCGCAAATCAAGGTCGAAGTCGAAAAGGAATAACCTTTCTAACGCCCGTGTGCCCGAGGGCCCGGTTTGGCCGCCGTTGAGGGAAGCGCTGATTGCGCATTCCCCTTTCGGCGACGCACACCGGTTGCCTTCCAGGCGCACGGTCACACCAACCCGCCATGGCTGTTCGGACCCGTAATGACCAGGCCTTCAAGGCGCCTCCCCACAACATAGAGGCGGAGCAGTCCGTGCTCGGCGGGATACTCATAGAAAAGGACGCCATAAACAAGGTCCTCGAGATACTCTCCGGCGACGGCACGGACTTTTACCACGAGGCCCACTCAAGGCTCTTTAGAGCCATGGTAAGGCTCTTCGAGAAGTCCAACCCCATAGACGTCGTAACTCTCGCCGATATGTTCAAGGACTCCGATGAGCTATCATCCGTCGGGGGCATTTCCTACATAGGCGAGATTGCCGAGGCCACTCCCACCGCCGCGAACATCACCTACTACGCGAGGATAGTAAGAGGAAAGGCGCTCCTGAGGAGGGTCATACAGGCGGCCACCGACATAGCGGCCAGGGGATACGAGGGCGTCGACTCGGTGGACGACTTCATAGACGAGAGCGAGCAGAAGATATTCACCGTCTCCCAGGACAGGGCCAAAAAGACCTTTTGGGCCCTCAAGGACATCATAAAGGACACCTTCGAGACCATAGAGAGGCTCTACGAGAAGAAGACCCACATAACCGGGGTGCCCACGGGTTTCAAGGACATAGACGGCCTCACGGCCGGTCTCCAGGACTCGGACCTCGTAATCATCGCCGGACGGCCAAGCATGGGCAAGACCTCCTTCTGCCTGAACATCGCGGAGTTGGCGGCCATCGAGCACAACATCCCCGTCGCCGTATTCTCCCTCGAGATGAGCAAGGAACAGCTTGTCCAGAGGATGCTCTCATCGAGGGCACGGGTGGACCTCCAGAGGCTCAGGAGCGGGTACTTGAAGGACGAGGACTGGGGCAGGCTGACCACCGCCGTGGGCGCCCTTTACGACGCGCCCATCTTCATAGACGACTCCCCGGCCCAGTCGGTCCTCGAGATGAGGGCCAAGGCCCGCAGGTGGAAGGGCGAGCTTGGCTTGAAGCTCGTCATAGTCGACTACCTCCAGCTCATGAGGGGTCGGCGTTCCATGGACAACCGCGAGCAGGAGATATCCGAGATATCCCGGTCCCTGAAGGCAATGGCAAAGGAGCTCCATATCCCCGTAGTGGCCCTCTCCCAGCTCTCCCGCATGACGGAAAGAAGGGAGGGTTCGAGACCACAGCTCTCGGACCTGAGGGAATCGGGCGCCATAGAGCAGGACGCCGACGTGGTCATGTTCGTATACAGAGAGAGCGTCTACAGGCCATGCGATTGCCCCAAGGAACTCTGCACCTGCGGGATGAGAAGGGGCGCGGAGATTATAGTCGCCAAACAGCGCAACGGCCCCACCGACACCGTTAAGCTTACCTTCCTCAACGAATACACAAGGTTCGTCGACCAGGCCCCAGGCGAATACGAAGTCCAGAGCGAATGGGTCGAGTAGGGGGGAAACCTTTCTGAAGAAAGGTTTCCCCCCTAACCCCACTTCCAAAGACTTATGGCTATTATCCCTTGGAGGCAGACCCCCTCTCGCGTGAATTTCATCTTCCCGGGGGGTCTGCCTCCAAGGGATAGCTAAAAGTTTTTGAAGGGAGCTTGAGGGAAACTTTTTTCAAAAAGTTTCCCTCAATATTTTGGAGTTGCCGTGAAAGAGTCCTTTGCCGACGTCGCCGTGGACCTCCCCGTGGAGGGGCTTTTTACCTACGCTATCCCCCAAACCCTCGAAAGCCAGGTAACCCTCGGAAAACGCGTGCTCGTGCCCTTCGGCAAAAGGACCGTCACCGGCTATGTCACGGGGGTCAAGAAAGAGTCGGACATAGAGGGCGTAAAGGACATCCTCGACGTCCTCGACGACACCCCCATTTTCGACGAGAAGAGGCTCAGGTTCTACAGGTGGCTTTCGTCCTATTATTTCGCGCCCCCTGGAAACGTCCTCTCGCTCACACACCCGGCTGGAGCGAACATAAGGAGCCAGCGGTTCTTTTTCATAACCGAAAGAGGGCGCAACCTTGTCAATGATAAGGACGGCCTCTCCCGCGAGATACTCGAAGCCGTAAATGCCCCCGGGCTAAGGGGGGGCGGGGGGAGCGTGGGGGGCGTGGGGGGCGTGGGGCTCTCACTCACGGCGCTTTTAAAGAGGTTCAGGAAAAGGCCCATCCACTCAACCCTCCAGAGGCTTAAAAAAGAGGGCCTCATGACCGAGGAGATACGCCTTAAGGGAGGCTCTAAACCCAAGACCGAAAAGATACTCGCGCTCACCGAACCCGCAAGAGCCCTCCCGGAGGAATTGAGCGGAAAGAGGGCCCCCCTCCAGGCGAAACTCTACAACTATCTCCTTGAAAAGGGAGAAAGCCCCATGGGCGAGGCGAAAAAACGCCTCGGGAATATAGGCCAGGCCGCAAAGAGGCTCACTCTAATGGGGCTTATAACTATTTCCGAAAGGACCGTGGCAAGGGACCCTCTTTCGGACGTCGTGCCGAGGGCCTCGGACCACGAGCCCAACGAAGCCCAGAGGGCCGCCATCGAGAGGGTGGTCTCGTCCATGGCCGAAAGGCGCTTCTCCCCCTTCCTCCTTTACGGCGTTACTGGCAGCGGCAAGACTCTCGTGTATCTTAAGGTCCTCGAAGAGGTCCTGAGGGCGGGCAGAAAGGCGCTCTTTCTCGTCCCCGAGATAGCCCTTACACCCTGGCCAATCGCCTATCTCAAGGAAAAATTCCCCGGCAGGGTCGCCGTCTCTCACAGCGCCCTTTCACCGGGCGAGAGGTTCGACGAATGGAAGCGGGCCCTTTCAGGCACGGTAGATATAGTCGTAGGAGCGAGGTCCGCCCTCTTTTCCCCGTTGAAGGACCTGAGCCTCATAATAGTCGACGAGGAGCACGACCCCTCCTACAAGCAGGAAGAGGGCGTGAGGTATAACGGACGCGACGCCGCCCTCATGCTCGGAAAGACCCTCGGGATAACCGTGCTCCTCGGCTCGGCCACACCCTCGGTGGAGACCTTTTACAACTCTGAAATCGGCAGGATTGAGCGTCTCGCGCTTAAAAAGAGGGTGGAGGAAAGGGCCATGCCCGCAGTGGAGATAATGGATATGAGGAAGAGCAAGGGCGTCATACTCTCCGAGAGGCTAAAGGGGCTCATGGAGGAGGCCTTTCGGGACGGGCACCAAACACTCCTCTTCTTGAACAGGAGGGGCTTCTCAGGCTCCCTTATCTGCAGGGACTGCGGTCACGGCTTCATGTGCCTTAACTGCAGCGTTACCCTTGCCGTGCACAAGGGACCTGGAAAACTCATATGCCACTACTGCGACTTTTCAATCCCCATACCCGATGAGTGCCCGGAGTGCAGGGGAATCCGGCTCGTGGACCCGGGCCCTGGCACCGAAAAGGTGGCCGAGGAGGTAGGAGCTCTCTTCCCGGGGAAAAACGTCCTCAGGATGGACAGGGACACGACCAGGCAGAAGGGCTCCGTCAGGTCCATAATAGACGCCTTCGAGGATAGAAAGGCCGATGTCCTCGTGGGGACCCAGATGGTCTCCAAGGGGCACCACTTCCCGGGCATAACCATCGTTGGCATAATCTCCGGGGACACCTCTCTTAACATACCCGACTTCCGGTCTTCCGAGAGGACCTTCCAGCTCGTAACCCAGGCCGCGGGACGCGCCGGCCGGGGCGTGGCGGCGGGCACCGTGGTCATCCAGACCTTGAACCCCGCCCACTACTGCTTCAAGGCCGCCTCCTCCCACAGCTACGACGGGTTTTTCGCCGAGGAGATAGAGCTCAGAAGGGAGCTCTCATACCCGCCCTTCACGAGGCTGTGCAGTCTGAGGCTCGATGGGCTCAGTTCCGAGAGGACGACGAGCGCGGCCTTTGCGCTCAGGGCCTCGGCAGAGGCCCTCCTTAAGAAGAATCAAAGAGATATACGCCTCCTCGGCCCGGCCCCCGCGCTTATCGCCAGGCTCAAGGGGCGCCACCGCTGGCAGATGCTCGTAAAGGGCGCCGACTTTAAAGAGCTCCACGCCTTCGTAAAGAGGCTTAGGCACGACTTCCATTCAAGGAGACAGGCCGGCATAACCCTTACCGTTGACATGGACCCCATGACCGTAGTCTGAACCGGGTCTTTCCAGGTGGGGTCCTTTCCGGCCCCCCTGAGCAATTTATAATCACGGGAGGCCCGGGCCTGCACGTTTTTTAATCACCAGCCCTCCCGGACACCCTGAAAACCCATATGATTTCAGCAAAATAAAACGGCATGGAAATTGCTTTTATTTTATATGCCGGACCTGCTCGAAAAACATATTGTATTGTGCGCCCCTTTTGTGTAAATTAACCACTTCCACGAAAAACAGCAAAAAGTCCGGACTAAGGAGGTCTTTCTGGCATGAAGAAGATAGAGGCCATAATAAAACCCTTCAAGCTCGACGAGGTCAAGGAGGCCTTGAACGATATCGGCATAAAGGGCATAACCGTATCCGAGGTCAAGGGTTTCGGCAGGCAGAAGGGCCACACTGAGCTCTACAGGGGCACGGAGTACGTCGTGGACTTCCTGCCCAAGATAAAGATGGAGATAGTGGTGCGCGAGGACATGGTCGCGCAGGTGGTCGAGACCATCGTGGAGAAGGCTCGGACCGGAAGGATAGGCGACGGCAAGGTCTTCATACACCCCGTGGACGAGGTGGTGAGGATAAGGACGGGAGAGAAGGGCGAGGACGCTATTTAAAACTTGGGGGAACCTTTCTGAAGAAAGGTTTCCCCAAACCCCTTCCAAAGACTTATGGCTGCCCGGGAGGGCTCCCCTGAAAAAACGAGGGAGCCCTCCCGGGCAATGTCTAAAAGCTTTTGAAAGGAACTCGAGGAAAACTTTTTTAAAAAAGTTTTCCTCGAAAAGATTAAAAAAGGAGGAGGAGATATGACACCGAAGGAAGTACTTGATTTAGCCAACGAGAAGGGCGCCAGGATGGTGGACGTGAAGTTCATGGACTTCGTGGGCATCTGGCAGCACTTTTCCGTTCCCATGACCGAGCTTACGGACGACCTTTTCGAGGATGGGCTCGGCTTCGACGGCTCGAGCATAAGGGGGTGGCAGCCCATACACGCAAGCGACATGCTCGTCATACCCGACCCGTCCACGGCGGTCATGGACCCTTTCATGGAAGTGCCGACGCTGAGCCTCATATGCGACATCGTGGACCCCATCACCAGGGAGAGTTACTCGAGGGACCCGAGGGCCATAGCCCGGAAGGCCGAGGCCTACTTGAAGAGCACGGGGATCGGGGACGCGGCCTTTTTCGGCCCTGAGCCCGAGTTCTTCATCTTCGACGACATAAGGTTCAGCCAGGGCCCTGACCACGGTTTTTATTACCTCGACTCCTCCGAGGGCGTGTGGAACACGGGCCGCGAGGAGTGTCCGAACCTCGGCTACAAACCCAGGCACAAGGAGGGGTACTTCCCCGTTCCTCCCACCGACAGCCAGCAGGACATAAGGACCGAGATGTGCCTGATCATGGAACAGGTGGGCATTCAGATCGAGGCCCAGCACCACGAGGTGGCCACCGCCGGCCAGGCCGAGATAGACATGAGGTTCGACACGCTCCTCAAGATGGGCGACAAGCTCATGTGGTTCAAGTACGTCATAAAGAACGTTGCAAGACGCTGGGGCAAGACCGTTACCTTCATGCCCAAGCCCGTCTTCGGGGACAACGGCACCGGCATGCACGTCCACCAGTCCATATGGAAGGGCGGAAAACCGCTCTTCCCCGGAGACGGCTACGGCGGGATGAGCGAGCTGGCCATGCACTACATAGGCGGGATATTGAAGCACGCGAAGGCTCTTAACGCCTTCTGCAACCCGGGAACGAACTCCTACAAGAGGCTCGTCCCCGGATACGAGGCCCCGATAAACCTCGCCTACTCGAGCCGCAACCGCTCGGCGGCCATCCGTATCCCCATGTACTCCACTTCCCCCAAGGCGAAGAGGATAGAGGTCCGCTTCCCCGACCCCTCGTGCAACGGCTACCTCGCCTTCGCCGCCATGCTCTTGGCCGGGCTCGACGGCATTCAGAACAAGATAGACCCGGGCGCCCCCCTCGACAAGGACATCTACGGGCTGAGCCCCGAGGAGTTGAAGGACATACCCTCTGCCTGCGGCTCCCTCGAAGAGGCGTTGAACGCCCTCGCCGGGGACCACGAGTTCCTCTTGAAGGGGGACGTCTTCACCCAGGACGTCATAGACACCTGGATAGATTACAAGAAGACCAAGGAGCTGGATGCCGTGAGGCTCAGGCCCACCCCTTACGAGTTCTTCCTATACTACGACTGTTAAAAAGAGCGCGGGGGACCTTTCGGCCGAAAGGTCCCCCGCGCATATCTTGCCCAGGTCTTTCCCGCCAGGAAAAAGCCGGAAATAAATCCGCCAACCTCTGTAATTGCATTTGACCGGCCTTCGAGTCCGTTTGCATTTTATGCGTTGCAAAATCCTTATTTTTTGCTATGATTTCACGTGGTCACGAGCCTGGCTTCTAATTGGCCATACCTTTTTACAAACACCAACTCGTGGGCATCATCACGGACACAGACCTGCTCAAGGCCTTTCCGGGCTCGAACTTTCCAGGGCCGGGGCATGATTACCGGTTTAAGGGTTTATGAGTGGACAGAAAATACGGATTCCCCGGGGCCGCCCACAGGGCAGGCCCTCTTTGTTTCGCCGGTGCGGTTTTTGCCTTGCGGTAATAAGAAGGAGCCCTCTTCGGCGAAACGGCGCCGCAGGGGCCTTCATCTCAGAGGACGGGTAATGGGGGATGGGGGAGGGGGAAAAGGGGAGGGATTGACGGGTGAATATCCTCATTGTAGAGCCATACTTCACCGGCTCCCACGCATCCTGGGCCGAGGGGTACAGGGAGTGGAGCCGTCATGACGTGGAAATACTCTCTCTCGAGGGCCGCTACTGGAAGTGGCGTATGCACGGGGGGGCTGTAACGCTCGCCGCAAGGTTCATTGAAGAGGCGAATCTCCCCGACCTCATACTCGCCACCGACATGCTCGACCTGACGACCTTCCTTTCCCTTACAAGGCCCCGAAGCTCCTCGGTCCCCACTGCCCTCTACTTCCACGAAAACCAGCTCACCTACCCGTGGTCGCCGGACGACAGGGACGTAAAGAAGGAGAGGGACGGCCACTACGGCTTCATAAACTTTTCTTCAGCCATGTCCGCCGACAGGGTCTTCTTCAACTCCCGCTACCATATGGGGTCCTTCCTGACAGGGCTCGAGGTTTTTCTGAAGGGCTTTCCCGACCATAACGAGCTCGCCTCCGTGGGGCTCATAGAGGCCAGGAGCGCGGTGTTGCCCGTGGGCATGGACTTTGAGAGGCTTGAGAGCGCGGCTGGGGAAGAGACGGTAGACGCTGAACCCCGAAGAGCGCCCCTTATACTCTGGAACCACCGATGGGAGTACGACAAGAACCCCGGGGATTTCTTCAGGGCCCTCTATATCCTCGAGGAGAGGGGGCTTGAATTCGAGGTCGCCGTCCTCGGCGAGAACTTCAAGAAAAGACCGGTCGAGTTCGATGAGGCAAGGGAGAGGCTCGGAAAAAGGGTAGTCCACTTCGGCTTCGTCGAGGACTTCGGAAGTTACGCCCGGTGGCTTAAGAGGGCGGACATAGCGCCCGTCACCTCAAACCACGATTTTTTCGGCTGCTCCGTCGTGGAGGCAATCCGGTGCGGCTGCCACCCCATTCTTCCGAGGAGGCTCGCCTTTCCCGAGCACCTGCCCACCGAGCTGCATGAGGCCTATTTTTACGACGGCTTCGACGACCTCGTAAGCCGCCTCGAGTCGGCGATAGCCAATATAGCGGACATACGCACTGCGAGCCTCAAAGACCATGTGGCCAAGTACGGCTGGGACGTGTTGGCCCCCATCTATGACGAGGAGATGGAAAAGATAGCCTCTGGGTGATTGAACGTCCAGAAAGAAAAGCCCCGGACCATTGGTCCGGGGCTTTTTGCGCCGGTTAAGTCTCGTAAAGATGGCCGTCTGTTTCAATTACCCCTTGATCTCGACGGGGCCGCCTTCGAGGTATCTCGTCTTTGCGCTCCCGTTTACAAGACCGGCTTCATAGGGAGCCTCAGAGGGCCTACCGAGCCTTTATCTTCTGCCTGACCCTCTCCTCGACCCTCTTCTCCATGGAGGCGACCTTCTTCTCCAGGTCCTTTATCTTCTTAACATACTCCTTCTCTTTCCTTACGGCCTCGGTCTTTGCCCTGTCCAGGGACTTTTTTAGCTTCTGCGAAGTCCTCTCCCACTCTCTGGCCGCCTTCGCCTTTATCTTTGCGAGCTTATCCGAGACCTCGGCCGTCCTCTTCCAGGCAATCGCCTCCTTTTTCCAGTCCCCGGCCGTCTTCTGCCACTTCTTGACGATGCTGTCGAGCCTCTTCGCAAGCTTGTTTTTCTCCTCGGCGAGTCTCTTCATCAGATTTTCCCTCGTGATCATCTTCTTCCTCCTTTGGTGGTTAAAGAGCGGTTTACAGACCTGGGCTCAAGACCATTGAAATCAAACCAGCTGACCTCTCAGGACGCCCCCTTCTTGTGGAGCGTGAGGATTTTTTTTATGATGTTCGTCGTAGAGCGGCCCTTTAAAAGCCTTATGCGCGACACCTTCCCTCCGCGCTTTTTCACCACGTCAGCCCCCACTATCTCATGGGAGGCCCAGTCGGCGCCCTTTACGAGTATATCGGGTTTTAACACGGAAATGAGCCTTAAAGGGGTGGGTTCGTTGAATATGACCACGTAGTCCACGAACTCGAGGGCGGCCATCACCTCGGCCCTCTCGCCCTGAGGGACGATGGGCCGGGCCCTCCCCTTGAGGCCCTTTACCGATGAGTCGCTGTTCAGGCCCACCACCAGGATGTCCCCGAGGCTCCCCGCCTTCTTAAGATACCTTACGTGCCCCGCGTGCACGATGTCGAAACACCCGTTCGTGAAGACGACCTTCTTTCCCTTCCTGCGGAGCGGGCCGAGCGTGTTGACAAGCTTGCTGAGAGACAAGACATTTCCCATGTAAAGCTCCTCTCCGTGGAAAACTTTGGGCGCCGAAAAGCTTTCTTCGGACTTGATGGGAAAAAACTCCGGCGCCGCTGACTAAAAAATATCCCGCCGGAGGGGCCTGGCAAGAGCACCAGCCGGCAGAGGCTAAACCGCCCTCGCGAGGGTAAGCACTATGGTCTCGGCGCCGGCTTTTTTAAGGACCTTCGCGCACTCCCTTACGGTGGAGCCAGTGGTGAAGACGTCGTCTACGAGGAGGACCAGCCTTCCACTGAAGGCCCCTGGGTCCTTGACGGCGAAGACACCCTTTACGTTGTCTCTCCTCTCCCTGCTTGAGAGCGCCACCTGGGGTCTTGTGGGCACCGTCCTCCTGAGGTTAAGGTAGTCGAGTCTTATCGAGAGCCGCCGGGCCGTTTTTTTCGCGAGCAGAAGGGCCTGGTTAAAACCCCTCGAGCGGAGCCTCGCTTTATGCAGAGGCACGGGCACCACGAGGTCCGGCCTCTCCGGGAGGGTCTCGGCGCAGTCGGCGAGGAGCTCCCCGAGGGGCCCGGCGAGTATTACCCTTCCGTAATACTTTAGGCCGTGTATGGCGTCGAGCACGCCGCCTTTGTACACATATGCGCTCCTTGCGAGCCTGAAAGGCGGCTCATCCATGAGACACTCCCCGCATAGCCTGTCTTCGCCCACACCGGACACAAAGGGGACTCCGCAGAGCGTACACAGGGGGCTCGAGATGAGGTGCTTGGAAAACGCGGAAGAGCAGTCCCGGCACAGGGGGGCTTGCCCTGCCGCCACGTCGTCCTCGCATGCCGGGCATACGGGCGGGAAGAAGATGTCGAGGAAAGACTTTATCACGCCGCCGCTCACTGCACCACTGTCAGGTGAAACCATTCATCTTAATTAACACAAAGATGAAAATCTTTCAACAACCACCCGGCAATAGCTAAAAGTTTTTGAGGGGAGTTTGAGAGGAACTTTTTTCAAAAAGTTCCCCTCAAGAAAACCGTTTTTACTGCACCATGGTTTTTTGCCCGTATGCAGGCAGGATTATGCGGAAGGTGGAGCCCATGTCAGGCGCGCTCTTCACGGTTATCTCCCCTCCGTGTTCCTTTATTATCCCGTAGCTTATGGAAAGCCCCAGGCCCGTGCCCCTTCCAGTCTCTTTGGTCGTAAAGAAGGGGTCGAATATCTTCTCCATCACCGCGGCGTCCATGCCGGCGCCCGTGTCCCTGATAACGAGCTCGACGAAGGGCGAGCCCCTTGTTGTGAAGTGGCCCGTTGATATCTCGATGGTCCCTCCTCCAGGCATGGCGTCCTTCGCGTTGGTAACGAGGTTTATGACAACCTGTTCGAGCCTGTTCGCCGAGCCGAGCACGGGCGGGACATCGGCGAGTTTCGTTCTGATATCTATGGAGCCCTTCAAGAGGAGTTCGCGCACCATGAGGAAGGCGTCGTTTATGACGCGGTTAAGGTCCACGGGCTCGAACCTCTGTTCCTCTATCCTCGAAAAAGTGCCCAGGTGCCTTATTATCAGCTCCATCTTCTTCGACGCTTCGTGGATGAGCTTGGTCTTTTCGTGCTCCGGCGTATGGGGTCTGGTGTTGCGCACAAGGTTGTGGGCGAGGCCTTTTATGACGGTAAGGGGCTGGTTCAGTTCATGGGCGAGCCCCGCGGCGAGCTCGCCGAGCGCCGAGAGCTTGGAAGACTGTATGAGTTGTGCCTGGGTCTCCTTGAGCTTACAGTAGGCCCTCTCGAGCTCCTGTTCGCCCCTGTCGAGGTCGCGGAGCATCTCGATAACCCCGCTCCTGAACTCCTCGAGGTACTCGACCCTCCTGGAGAGCTCTTCCTTCGTGGCCTGAAACTCCGATATAAGCTTTTTTTGTTCGGCCAGGTCCCTTACGAGGACGACGAACTCAGCGGGGTTTCCGAGGTAATCCCTCGTTATCGCCCCGGAGAACTCCACGCGGACATCAGCCCCGTCCTTCGAGACCAACTCCACCTCGGTGTTTTTTATCCGACCCTCTGTTACGAGCCGTGTCTGGAGGTCCCCGGAAAAGACCTTCTTGTTCCTGAAGAGCGTGGCGAAGGGTTTGCCAATAAGCCCGTTTTCCGGGTAGCCGAGAAGGAGCGCAAAATCCCTGTTCACCTCCCTTACGAGCCCGTTTATCCCTACGACCACCACGGGCTCCGCGATGGAGCGGATTATGGACCCCTTCGTTTGAGGCTCGAAGGGGGTTTTTAAGGCCGCGCCTGTCTTGAACATCCCCGGTCTCCTTTAAAAGACCTCTTCAATGCCTGTACCCCTTTTTACTCTCCCGCTCCTCGTTGAACTTTTTGAGCATCTCCCTGATCTCCTTCATCTTGAGCTCCCTCCTGACGGCCATGAGGGCGAAGTCCTCGAGGTCGCGTATGTTGTCCTTTAGGGTCCTCGAGGTCATCTCGGCCTCGCTCCTCACCGCCTTTAGCTCCTTGGTGAGCATCCCTGTCTCTTCGAGGTCCTTCGCGAAAACAACGGCCCCCCTGAACCCGTTCGGGCCCATGAGGGCGAGGACTTTAAGCCCCACGCGGCCCGCACTCCCGTCCTTTCTCGAGATGTCGAGGGCAAGGCCCCCTCTTCTCGTCCCTTTCGAAAGGTCGGCGAGGAGTCTCTCAAACTCCCGGCGGTTTTTGCCAGTTATAAGGTCCCTGAAAGGCCTGTCGAGTATGTCGGACTTCCTGTAACCCAGGAGCCCCTCGGCGGCGGAGTTTAGAGTGCTTATCTTGCCCCTGTCGTCGAGCTCGAAGGCCGCTACAGGCGAGGCGTCCATAACGTCGTGATAACGGTTGAGGAGTTCCGTGTAGGACAGGTTGAACCTCTTTAGCCTCTCAATGATAACCCCGGGCTCGTCGTCCCCGCCGTTACCTGCGTCAAGCCCCGGGACCACCGTGGCCATGGAATCGAGGCTTTGCCTTACAATGGACAGTGGTCGGAATATGCGCCCTGAGATAAGCACACCCGCGAGAAAGAGCGCTCCCGTTGAAAAGAGGCTCGAGGCGACGAGGGCCCTTTTCTGGAGAGAGGCCAATTCCAGGAGCCTCCCGTCAATAAGGACCGAGAGCTCTTCGATGGAAGACCCCATGCGCTCAAGCCCTTCCACGCACCTCCTCAACGCGTCATCCTCTGAGGCCTTGGCCGACACAGCCGAGGCGATATCCTTTTTCAGCGCGACCCACTCCTTATCGATCACCGGAGTCAACGCCGCGCCTTCGGCCCCCTGCATGGAGACCGCAAGGCCGGAAAAAACCTTGTCGAACTCCTGTACCCGAGCTGAGGACTCTTCGGCGAGGACAGACGCCTCAACCCCAGGCCGGGGCAATCCTTCAAAGAGGTTTGCAAACCTTTGCGTGCGATGCGCGAGCTCCACCACGGCGGCCTTCCTCTCTGAGTAATAACGGTGCTCGCCCCCGAGATAGAGTCCTGAAAAAAGTAGCAGGAGGACGGAGGCCGCAACGGCCAATAACGCGGCTATCACTTTACCTCGAGTGCTCATACAGGGTCTCGGTATGCTCCCGGCGAAGGTTTTCCGTGTTTTCGAGAACGCGAACAGGGGCTATGACTGATTCCCGGGCCCGGGATCAAGGATGTGAAAGACTAAGGTGCGGGCTCTTAAAGGACGGGGTCAATACGAATTTTTTTTGTAACAATCTATTTACGGAGATATATTTATACCATCTTTTTCCACAAAAGCAAAGGGATAGTTTTGTTCATATGCAGTTTTTTCATGCCCTTAGGGGCGGCTTTTGTGACTTTAGTCCTTGTCAGCGCTTTCGATTGTCCTGTAACTTAAATAGTTAAAAGACTTCAAAAAACAGGCGAGTTATGCTAAAAGAGTTGGTAAAAGAGGATAAAGGGGACAAGGGAATGTTCAAGAAGATGAAGTCCGGGCTTGCGGGCCTCAAGAGCAAACTCGCCAGGACCCACAACGCCATAATGGGGAGCGTGGAGGGCGCCTTCACGGGCAAATCGAGGGAGGAAGTCCTCGAGATGCTTGAAGAATCCCTTATCACGGCGGACATCGGCGTGGAGACCTCCCTTGAGATAGTGGAGCGGTTGAGGGGGACCCTTGGAGGCTGGGACCCCGAGAGGCTCAAGAAATACCTCCAGGACTACCTTTACGAAATTCTCAAGGACGTTGAAAAACCTCTCACCTTTTACAGGAGCCCCTTCGTCGTAATGGTGCTCGGCGTAAACGGAGTGGGTAAGACCACGACCATAGGCAAGCTCGCCGCGCTCTACAGGGCTCAGGGCAAGACCGTGGTCCTCGGCGCCGGGGACACCTTCCGGGCGGCGGCCGTGGAGCAGCTCGAGATCTGGGGCGAGAGGACCGGGTGCGACGTCGTAAAGCAGACCATGGGCGCCGACCCCGGCGCGGTGGCATATGACGCCATAAACGCCGCCATCGGCAGGTACGCGAACGTGGTGCTCCTCGACACCGCCGGGAGGCTCCACACCAAGGCCAACCTCATGGACGAGTTGAAGAAGGTCAAGCGCGTGGCCTCGAGGGAGCTTCCCGACGCCCCCCACGAAAACCTCCTCGTCCTCGACGCCTCCACCGGACAGAACGCCTTAAACCAGGCGCGGCTTTTCAACGAGGCCGTGGGCGTTACCGGGATAGTCCTGACCAAGCTCGACGGCACTGCCAAGGGCGGGATTATCGTCCCCATAGCGAGAGAGCTAAAGATACCCATACGCTTCATAGGGGTGGGCGAGGGCGTGGATGACCTGAAGGAGTTCTACGCCAGGGAGTTCGTGGAGGCGATCATATGAGTTTTTTTAAAACCCGAAGGGGTAGAGGGCGTTGATGGACGAGATAGAGACCTTTTACCGGCTCGTTGAGAGGAGGAGGAGCGTCAGGGAGTTCGCCGAAAGGCCCGTTGAGCCTGAAAAGCTCGAGCGGCTTTTAAGGACTCTTAACAGGGCGCAGAGCGCCGCCAACCGCCAGCCCTGGCACTTCATAGTAGTCGAGAGCGAGGGCCGGGGGGAGCTTAACGAGGTCTTCACAAAGGATGGTTTCAAGAGGGCGCCCGTGGTGGTTGTAGCCTGCGCCGAGCCTGGAGCCGCCTGGGTTAGGAAGACCGACAACATAAACTACTCGTGGGTGGATGTAACGATAGCCGTCACGGAGATGATAGGCGCGGCCACAGCCGAGGGCCTTGGGACCTGCTGGATAGCGGCCATCGACGCGGCGCGGGTGAAGAGGATACTCGGTGTCCCCGGGGGTATAGAGATAGTGGGCGTTATCGCAATCGGTTATCCGGCGGAGGAGCTAAAGAGAGCGGAAAAGGCGCGCAAACCTCTCGAGGAGATTGTTCACTATGGCAGATGGCATGGAAAGAAGAGATGACGGCGACTACGTCCTTTTAAGGTACTCGAGGAGAAAGAACCTGAGGAGCCAGCTCCTCGTCCTCAAGGTGAAGGCCGAGGACGAAAGGGGTGTCTTTTTCGGCTACGCCAAGACCATAGGCAGGGGAGGGATGTTCATCTCCTCGGTGAACCCCCGGAACATAGGCGAGGAGTTCGAGATAATCTTCACCCCGCCGGGCTACAGGAAGACGGCCCGCTGCAGGTGCGAGGTCGTATGGCGGAGGGGCTTCGACCCCTCCTTCAAGAGCGAGCCGGGGATGGGGATAAGGTTCGTGGACCTCGACGCCGAGATAGCCGACAGGATAGAAGAGTGGGTTAGAAGGGGGGTAGCGTAGGGGCCGATGGTCTTTACGGCGGCTCGGTAGCCGGGGTTGATTTGCGAAGGACGGTAGTTTGCCAGAGGACGATGAATATTTATGTAGTTACTTGGGAGTATTTTGTATTTCACCTACTAATGCGCAGAATCTCACTAAGCAATAATTGACGCTTACTGGAAGAAAGAGAAGATAACGACAAGATGAGCGCGGCGTTTTATGCATCCGCTGTATTTGTCAGGTTTCATAAAAATTAGAAGCGCCCCCTTTCAAGCCTTATTAAACTCATACTACTTTCAAAACGAGTTTTCCCACGACCCGTCCGGTTTCACTGCGAGTATGCGCCTCCTGGACCCGATCTAATGGATAGACCTTCTCAATCAGAGGAACCAACTTCCCGTTTTCTACCATCTCTCTTAAGATCGACAGGTCCTTTGCGTTGGCTTTTGAAAAGAGGTTTTTGATTTTTTTAGCACTGAATATGTTGATCAATGGGCCCAAAACCATGGATTGAGGCGAAGGCACGGTTGAAACGTAAATCCCTCCCGGCTTTAGCGTACCCTTTGCCTGGAAAAACGACTTATTTCCCACGGTGTCGAAAAAAATGTCATAGATTCCTTCATTTTTAAGTACATCCTGTTTTGTATAATCAATGACCTCATCGGCCCCCATCTTTTTTATCAATTGTAGATTGTTTGTGCTGCATACCCCGGTGACCTTACACTCAAGCGCCTTCGCAATTTGCAATGCCGCAATACCAACACCCCCTGAGCACCCATTGATTAATATGTGATCGCCCTTCTTGAGGCGCCCCGAATATAGCAAGGCCTGATACGCCGCCGACCCGACCATTGGAATGGAGGAGGCCTCTTCAAAGTTGAGGTTTTCGGGCTTCGGACCAACCTCTCCTTCCTTCACCCCGACAAATTCCGCATACGTCCCGCGTTTAAGCGATCCCACGACCCCCCAGACCGCATCTCCCGTCTTGTACTTCGTGACACGGCTGCCTACCTCATCGACAATCCCGGCATAATCTCTTCCCAGTATCTTGGGAGGTTTTATACCGGTCAGGATCCTCAAATTGCCTCTTCTGATTTTCCAATCTATCGGATTTACAGAACAGGCGTGAACGTGAACCAATATTTCATCATCTTTGATTACAGGCTTTTTAACTTCCTGGAGGCTTAAAACCTCGACCCCACCGTATTTTTCTGTTACGATCGCCTTCATCAGCTTCCTCCAAAAGCATGCCTCTAAACATTACCTTATATATAGTATACCGCAAAAACGCCGCAATATATTGCCGCATTTTTGCGGACATGCATTTTTCAGTTTCGTAGGGTGGGCACTGCCCACCTTAAGTTGACTGCACAAACAATTCATGGTGGGCAGTGCCCACCCTACCTTAAAGATTATTGGCGGAAACATGCACCAATTCGGAGAGAATCGCAAATGTCTGTCACAGGAAGAAATCTTTAATTTGCGAACCGGGCTCTACGACTTTTATCACCTCACCCCTTCACTGTCCACACCGTCCCCTTCGCCGTGTCCTCTAAGACGACCCCCTTTTCGAGTAGCTCGGCTCTTATCTCGTCGGCCCTCTTGAAGTCCTTTCTGCCTCGCGCCTCATCTCTCTCCTTTATTAGTTTCGTAGGGTGGGCAGTGCCCACCTTAAGCTGACTGCACAAACAGTTCATGGTGGGCAGTGCCCACCCTACCTTAAAGATTATTGGCGGAAACATGCACCAATTCGGAGAGAATCGCAAATGTCTGTTACAGGAAGAAATCTTTACTTTATGAGCCGGGCTCTACGACCTCTATCACCTTCACCCCTTCACCGCCCACACCGTCCCCTTCGCCGTGTCCTCTAAGACGACCCCCTTTTCGAGAAGCTCGGCCCTTATCTCGTCGGCCCTCTTGAAGTCCTTTCGGCCTCGCGCGTCATCTCTCTCCCTTATTAGCCCCTCTATCTCTTTGGCCGGAACCCCCACCCGAGACTTCCTCCCGGCGAAATAATCCACGGGCCTCTCGTTCAACGTGCCGAGTATCTTCCCGGCCTCCCTGAAGAGAGAGAGTATGAGGGATAGCTCGTGGAACATGGGTGATGTAACGCCCACGCCCCCTCCGCCCCCCCCGGACTTCGCCTCGTCGAGGATTTTATTGGCGCGTGTCACTTCCTTGAACACCATCCCCGTTACCTCCGCCGTGTTGAAGTCGTCGTCCATGGCCTCCATGAGGGGTCTGAGGCGCTCGGCGAGGGCCGCTTCGTCGGGCTCAATGGTTTTTACCTCTGGACACTCGTCATAGATCCTTTCCACGGTCTTGTAGAACCTCTCGACGGCCGACTCGGCCTCCTTCAAAGAGTCCTCGGAATAGTCTATGGGGGAGCGGTAGTGGCTGGAGAGGAGAAACAGACGCACGGCGTCGCGGGTGTGGTTGGCGAGGACGTCGCGGATGTTCAGGATGTTGCCGAGCGATTTGCTCATCTTCACCCTCTCTATGTTGACGAAGCCGTTATGGAGCCAGTACCTGACGAAGGGTTTTCCAGTGGCCGCCTCGCTCTGGGCGATCTCGTTTTCGTGGTGGGGGAAGGCGAGGTCCTTTCCCCCACCGTGTATATCGAGGGTGTCGCCGAGGTGCTCCATGCACATGGCCGAGCACTCTATGTGCCATCCAGGACGGCCCCGGCCCCAGGGACTCTCCCACCAGGGCTCCCCCGGTTTGCTCGACTTCCAGAGGGCGAAGTCCAGGGGGTCAAGCTTCCTCTCGTCCACCTCGACCCTTGCCCCGGACTCGAGCTC
>DATEAM010000150.1:0-5192 GCA_035288385.1 Thermodesulfobacteriota bacterium | reverse complement strand
CAGCGCCCGCAGCTGGACTTCCTGATGATCAGGAGCGACGGGACGGCCAAACCCGTTTATTACGGCTTCAGCGTCCTGAACGAAATATTCTCCACCCCGGAGATCCTCTACGCAAGGGATGAGGGCGGGGTCGCCATTGTTGCAGGCAAATCAACGGACGGGAGGCGGATCAACATCATAGCCTCCTTTTACGACAGGGCTCTCGCCGACAGTGCCCTCAGGGGCGACGGAGGTGGAGGCCGGGGGGGCCTGGGCTCAAGAGAGGCCGAGATAGTCCTGGAGAACCTGCCCCTGGACAGTGTGGCCGAGGGAGTGGAGATAAAACGCTACGTCGTTGACGACGAAAAAAATATTGAAATGGTGGAGAGCACGACGGTCCTTAAAAAAGACGTCACGGATAAACTCCCCCTGGCCTTCAAGGCAACAGTGCCCTCTGTAGTGCATCTGCAGGTAACGATAAAGTAGCCACCCGTTAAAGAGACCCTTCAGGTCCGCGCTCCTCCATTTCCGAAGCTTGCCCTGGAATGGACGGGGGCCGTTTTTCAAGACGCACGGGCTAAAGGGGCCCGTCTCAAATCACGAGAGGAAGGCGGCAGGAAAGGTATGAACCTTATCGACAGGCCTTATCCGTTCCACACAAACCCCCTGCCCCGTCCCTCCTTAAGGTCGTTCTACCCCGTCGTCCTCACCGCCCTCGCCATATCGTCCCTCGGCCTCGTTTTCGTCTGCCAACCCCTATGGACGAGCATTCTGTCCGTCCTCGCCGTGGGCCTCGTTCTTCTCTACCACCGGCCCTCCATGGGGCTGTATTTCATAATCCTCTTCATGCCCGCGCGCTCCATATTCCTTGCCGTGGATTCCCCGACAAGGTCGGTGCCGGAGATAATATCGCTTATAAGCCTCCCCGTCCTCGCCGTCTTCGGGGCGATTGTTCTCAACCGCGTCGCGTCGCAAAGGGATGGGGCGCCGAGAAACGAGCTCAACACCTTCATGCTGCTCCTTGCCCTCTGGGCGGCTATCTCGCTATTCTGGACCACGGACACCGTCCATGGCATTAACATGCTCGTCTCGCTCGCCAACGGCCTCCTCGTGCTCGTCATCTTCAAGTCCTTGCTGAGGACAAAGGGGCAGCTTAAGAACCTCCTCCACTTCGCCTTCCTCATCGGCTGCGCGTGCGTAATCCTGCTGACCGTCTCGTACTGGTACTACGGCTCCGAGACTATAGACCTGATCGGCGATGTGAAGCTCTTCCTCGTATTCGCCAACGAAGAGGGCCGGCCCGGCGGCTTCGCCCCCGTAAACCACGCATCGAGCATCCTTAACTTTTTCATATTCGTCGGGTTCTCCCTCATGTACAGGGCCGGCGCCCTGAAGAGGGTGGCCCTGTCAGTATTCATCCTCTTCATGATCTTCGGGGTGTTCTTCACGGGGTCCAAGGGCGGCATAGGGAGCCTCGTACTCGGCCTCGGCTTTCTTATCACCGCCGTGCCCTTCCTTCGAAGGAGATCATGGTACATGATGCCCCTCGTCTTCGTCCTGATACTGGCGATGCTTATCGCCGTATCCATAATTACCGGCGAGGGGTTCGGCGAGCAGAGAACGATATCCTCGGCCGCGGTAGCGAGCATATCCATCGAAACGCGGCTCGAGTTCTGGGAAAAAGGCTTTGAGTATCTCAAGAGCTCCATGGGCATAGGCACGGGTGTCGGAGGCTTCGCGAGGTTCATAGACCCCTGGCCCGGGGCGCACAGCTTCTTCTTCTCCCTTATCTTCGACCTGGGCGTTGTAGGGGCGTCCATCTTCGTCATAATGCTCGTAAGGATACTCTTTCTCGCCGGAAAGACGGTCCTTGACGCAGCCGACGACGAGCTGAAGTTCATATCCTGGTGCCTCATAGGCTCCCTCGTCGTCTTCTCCATACATTCCCTCGTCGAGGCCGACTACATATACTTCCCCTTCTGGCTTTTTTTGAGCATGCTTTTAAGCGTTTCCAACCTGTCGGGGGAACGCGCCCCCGCCCCCCCCGCCCCCCTCGCCCCCTCCGCCCCCAAGACCAGGGGAGGCTCGTAGCCACACCCATGGACACCTCAGGAGACAGATACTCGACGGCAGCCCGGTTAACGAGGAACTCCGCCTTCATCTTCCTCGCAAGGCTTACGGACCTGACCGTGGCCATCGCCTCCATCGCCCTTATCGCGAGGTACCTGGGGGTCGTGGACTTCGGCTACTTCGCCTTCGTGACGGCCATCACCATATTCCTGGTCCCCTTTACCGATTTCGGCTTCGAGAGGATAATAACCAGGGAGATAGCAGGAGACAGGGCGCTCGCCGAGAGTTATTTCGGCTCCGCCGTGCTTGCGAGGCTCTTCTTATCCGTCGTAATCATAGCCCTCATATTCGCCGTAACCAGGGTCTTCGGATGGGAAGGGCAGATAGCCCATGCCGTATACATATCCACCTTTGCGCAGCTTTTCTTCTCCATGGGCATGCTCGCCGTGGGGACCTTCAGGGCCTTCGAGAGGATGGAGTACGAGCTCCTTTTGAACTTCGTCTTCAACATCGTCTACATCCTCCTCATAGTAGCCGTCGTAAGGTTCGACCTCGGGTTCCTCTCCATATTCGCCGCGAGACTCGTCGCCAGTATACTGCACATGACGGTCCTGATGATTATAGCCGTATGGAAGTTCGTAAGGCCCGTTCTGAGGCTTGACCCGGGGCTCATAACATACCTCTTCAAGGAAGCGTTGCCCCTGGGGATATTCGCGCTTCTCCTGACCGCCTCCTTCAAGGTGGACGTATTCGTCCTCAACCACTTCAGGGGCCCCGAGGAGGTCTCCATCTTCGAGGCGGGCCACAAGATAATAATGCAGCTCCAGGTATTCCCCACCTCCATAGTCATAGCGCTCTTTCCCCTCTTTTCGAGGCTCGAGAAGCAGGACGCCGAGTCGTTGAGGAGCTCCTTCAACACATCCTTCAAGTTCATGCTCATAGCGGGTCTTCCCGTGCCGCTCCTTCTGGTCTTCGCCTCGGACCCCATCATCTCCTCTCTTTACGGGGCCGGGTTCATCGACGCCTCCTCGGTCCTTAAGATACTCTCGCTTACCATACCCTTTCTCTTCCTCCTCTCCGTTCAGTCCTTTGTGTTGACCTCCAAGGGGAGGCAGGGCCTGAACACCGCGAGCGTTGCCGTCTGTTTCGCTTTGAACCTCGCGCTGGACATGGTGCTCGCCCCCCGGTACGGCTACATCGGCGTAAGCTGGGCGACCCTTGCCTCTTATACAGTCTTCTTCTTCATATCCTTCTTCTTCATATCGAGGACTACTGGGGCCCCTCCCGTGGGGCGCATACTTCCCAAACCGCTCCTCGGCGTGGGTCTCCTCTGGGCGGCCGTATCCCTTCTCGATATAAAGGGCGGGCTTCTCCTTACCGCCCTTGGATGTGTCGTCATCATGGCCCTTTATGTTATAATCATCGTGCTCCTCAAGACCTTTGACCATGAAGAGGTCCAGGTCATCAAAAGGCTCGTCTACAGGCGAAGGTTTCAAGGAAAGGGCCCATGAAAAACTCCAAGAGGCGTCCGCTCCTGGTCGTGGGGGTGGACGGCGCGACCTTCAGGATAATAAAACCCCTTGCCGCCGGGGGGAGGCTCCCCAACATAAAAAGGCTCATGGACGCGGGAGTCCACGGGGTCCTCCGCTCCACCGTCCCCGCCGTAAGCCCCGTTGCATGGACGTCCTTCATGACGGGTGCAAACCCGATCAGGCACAGGATATTCGACTTTTCGGGCAGGGTCCCGGGCTCCTACGACTTCAGGGTCAACACGGCGAAAAACCGCGCCTGCGCCCCCCTGTGGATGAACATGGGAAAAGAGGGGCTCAGGGTGCTCGTAGCGGGAGTGACGATGACCTGGCCCCCCGACCAGGTCAACGGCTACATGGTCTCCGGGCTCGGCGCCCCCATGGACTCGGACCTCGCCTCGTGTGTCTGGCCTCCTGAGTTCAAGGACAAGATACTCGACGCCCTGGGAGGCTACAGGACCGTTCCGGAGGCGGACATGAGGAAGATGACCAGGTCCGACAGGGAGAAGGAAAGATACCTTACGGGGGTCTTCGACCAGATAGACTCGAGGGTAAGGCTCTTCAAGCGCATCTGGTCAGGGGAGAGGCTCGATTTTTCCATGGTCTTCTTCCTCGACACCGACGGAGCCTCCCATTACTTCTGGAAGTACATGGACAGGGCTCACAGGGGCTTCGAGGAGAGCGCCTACGCCGACGCCATCCACAGGGTCTATGAGAAGGTGGACGAAGCCGTGGGCGAGCTCACCGCCGCAACCGGGGGTAGAGCCGATATAATCCTCGTCTCGGACCACGGATTCGGCCCCCTGAACAGGGTCGTCTTCCTCAACAACTGGCTTGCCGAGAAGGGCTACCTCAGGTTCAAGGACGCCTCCTGGCTGCAGGAGACCTTTTCAAAGGTGGGGTCGCTCGCCGCGGGGAGAAGGCCCAGGCGCAGGAGGGAGATAGACTGGAAGAACACGAGGGCCTTCTTTAACGGCACTGTGGGCAACATCTTTGTAAACCTGAAGGGCAGAGACCCCGAGGGCACTGTCGACGCCGGAGACTATGAAGGGCTTTGCGGCGAGATAAAGGCGGGCCTTGAGAATTTAGCGGACCCCGAAACGGGCGAGCGCATAGCCGAGAGGGTGTACACGAAGGCGGAGCTCTCGGGCGGCCTTGAAGCGCCACAGGCCCCTGACCTGGTCCTCACCCTGAGAAGCGGTTATGACGTGGTGGGCACGGAGATAGCCCTGCATGACCTCAAGGACAAGGGCGAGGTGATAACGGACTCGAACAACTGGTCGGGGACCCATGAGCCAGAGGGCGTCTTCATAGCCTGCGGGAAAAACTTCAAGAAGGGGCATGCCATAGAGGGCGCGAATATCATCGATATGGCCCCCACGATCCTCTACGCCCTCGGGGTGAGCGTCCCCCGCGTCATGGACGGAAGGCCCCTTGTGGACGCCTTTGACGAGGGTTTCCTGGAATCAAACCCCGTCCGATATTCCGAAGAGGGGTATGGCGAGGCCGCGGCCTCAGACCACGGCGAAGTGGAAGAGAGCGATATCATGGATAAGCTCAGGAACCTCGGATACATAGAATAAACGCCCCGGGCCGGTCCCGGACCGCCCCCCC
>DATEAM010000149.1:0-6269 GCA_035288385.1 Thermodesulfobacteriota bacterium | reverse complement strand
CGCCGAGGCCGATGTGTTGCCCGTGGAGGCGCATATGACCGCCTCGGCGCCCTCTTCCCGGGCCTTGCTTACGGCCATGGTCATGCCCCTGTCCTTGAAGGAGCAGGTGGGGTTCAACCCCTCGTACTTGAAGAGAAGCCTTATCCCCCGGAATACGTCCTTCAAGTTCGTCGCCTCTATAAGCGGGGTGTTGCCCTCGCGAAGCGTCGTTATGGCATCTTCCTCGATGGGGGGAAGAAAATCCCTGTACTCCCGAATGACCCCTTCCCAGAGTCCTTTTTTAGTTAGATGTTCCAAGTCTCTCCTCTATCCTCAGGAATATTACCCTCTCCTGGATGGTATCCAGCTTTTCTATCTCGGCGACCGCGGCCTGGAGCTCCCTCTCCACGGCGTTATGGGTGACTATCACGACGGGGACCGCTCCCCCAACCTTCCTGCCCTTCTGTATGACGTTCGATATGCTTATGTTGTGTTTTCCGAGGACCCCGGAGATGCTGGAGAGGACCCCTGGCTTGTCCATCGCCTGGAACCTCAGGTAATAGGGGAGCTCGAGCGTATCTATCCTCTTTACCTCCACTTCCCTTATCGCCCCGGCCTCGTAGGAAAGAGGCGATACCCTGTTCGAGACACCCCTGGCGAGGTTCCTGCATATGTCCACCACGTCGGCCACTACCGCGCTCGCAGTGGGCATCATCCCGGCGCCCAGGCCGTAGAGCATCACCGAGCCCACGGCGTTGCCCTGGATGTGCACGGCGTTGTAGGCGCCGTCCACAGAGGCGAGCGGGTGGGAGGCCGGTATCATGGTGGGGTGCACCCGCGCCTCCACCTTGCCGCCGGCCTCCTTGGCTATGGCGAGGAGCTTTATCCTGTAGCCGAACTCTCTGGCGAACTTTATGTCGAGCTGGTCTATCCTCGAGATGCCCTCGGTGTAGATATCCTCGAGGGAGATGTACGTGCCGTATGAGAGGTTTATCAGTATGGCGAGCTTGTGGGCCGTGTCTATCCCCTCCACGTCGTAGGTGGGGTCGGCCTCGGCGTATCCCTTCTCCTGGGCCCTCTTCAATACGTCCTCGAACCTCCCGCCATCGTTCGTCATCTTGGAGAGTATGTAGTTGGCCGTGCCGTTTATGATCCCGTAGATGGACTCGACCCTGTTGGCCACAAGCCCCTCCCTCAAAGCCTTTATAACGGGGATCCCGCCTCCCACGCTCGCCTCGAAGCCTATGTCGCGCCCGAGCTCCATGGCCCGGGAAAATATCTCGCGCCCGTGGGTGGAAAGGAGGGCCTTGTTGGCGGTGACCACGTGCTTTCCCTTCTCCAGGGCCTTCATGACGAACTCCCTCGCCACACCGGTGCCGCCGACGAGCTCGATTACTATCTGTATCTCCGGGTCGTTAAGGACCTCTTCGGCGTCCCTTACAAGGACTCCTTTATCGAGCTTTATGCCCCTGTCCCTCTCGATGTCCCTGTCGGCGACCCTCTTCAAGACCAGCCTGCAGCCGAGCCTGTCGCCTATTACGTCGGCGTTCTCCCTTAAAACCCTTACCACACCCGTGCCCACGGTGCCGAGGCCTATGAGACCTACGTTTATCTCCATACGCTTTTTAACGGGCCTTTACCCCTTTAGTACCCGACCCTCCGACGGACTCGAGGGCCCTTCTCACACCCTTGGCGGCCTGCCTTATCCTGTGCTCGTTCTCCACGAGGGCCATCCGGACGAAGTCGTCTCCGAGGTCCCCGAACCCTATGCCCGGGGAGACGGCCACCTTCGCCCTCTCGAGGAGAAACTTGGAGAACTCGAGGGATTTAAGCTCCCTCAACTGCTCCGGTATCCTGGCCCACACGAACATGGTGGCCCTCGGTTTTTCTATCTCCCAGCCGGCCTTTCCGAAACTCTCTATGAGGACGTCTCTACGCGACCTGTAGGTTTCGCATATCTCGCTAACGCAGTCCTGGGGGCCGTTCAAAGCGATGATGCCCGCTATCTGGATAGGCTGGAACATGCCGTAATCGAGGTAGCTCTTGATCCTGGTGAGCGCCCCCACCATCTTTTTATTACCCACGGCGAAACCAACGCGCCATCCCGGCATATTGTAGCTCTTCGAGAGGGTGTATATCTCGACGCCAATGTCCTTTGCCCCGGGTATCTCCAGAAGGCTCGGGGCCTTGTAGCCGTCGAAGACGATGTCCGCGTAGGCGAGGTCGTGTATGACCATGATGCCGTGCTCACGGGCAAAGTCCACCACCTTGGCGAAGAACTCCTTTGTGACCACCTCGGTGGTGGGGTTGTGCGGGAAGTTAAGGACCAGGAGCTTGGGCTTGGGCCAGTGCTCCTTCGTCGCCTTCATGAGCTCCTCGAAGAAATCCACCCCCGGGTGCATGGGAATGCTCCGTATGTCGCCTCCGGCCAGGATGGCGGAGTAGGCGTGTATGGGATAGGTGGGGTTGGGGACGAAGACCACGTCGCCCGGGCCTATGACGGCAAGGACGAGGTGGGATATCCCCTCCTTCGAGCCTATAGTCGCCACGGCCTCGGTCTCGGGGTCTATGTCCACGTCGTAGCGCCTCTTGTACCAGTCCGATATGGCGAGCCTCAACTTGTATATCCCCCTTGATGCCGAGTACCTGTGGTTCCTCGGGTTCTGCGCCGCCTCAATGAGCTTGTCCACTATGTGGCGAGGGGTGGGCTGGTCGGGGTTGCCCATGCCGAAGTCTATTATGTCCTCGCCTCTCCTCCTGGCGGCGAGCTTCAAGTCACCCACTATGTTGAAGACATAGGGGGGCAGTCTCTTTATCCTGTGAAAATCTTCCATTTTTTTATCGAGGGAAAACTTTCTGAAGAAAGTTTTCCCTCGAGCTCCCTTTCAAAGACTTTTAGCTATTCACTTTTAAAGATACCCCCTCGCAGTACAAGCACAAAAGTCTTTGGAGGGGGTCCGGGGGAACCTTTATACAGAAAGGTTCCCCCGGCAAGCCTTTCGGCGTTATAAGAGCTCCTTACAAAGGGGCCAGAGTATACGTGCCTGATTCCTATGGACCTGCCGTACTCCTCGTACTCGCGGAAGACCTCCGGCCTTACGTATTCCCTGACCTCCAGGTTCTTCTTCGTGGGCCTCAGGTACTGCCCTATGGTTACGGCGTCACAGCCGGCCCCGCAAAGGTCCGAGAGGACCTCTTTGACCTGGCCGGGGGTCTCGCCGAGACCAACCATTATTCCGGATTTTGTCATCACTCCGGAGGCCTTTGCCGCGGCGAGGTGGTCCAACGACCTCCGGTACCCGGCCTGAGGCCTCACCTCCGGATAAAGGGAGGGGACTGTTTCGAGGTTATGGTTGAAGATGTCCGGACGCGCGCCGAGAACCGTTTCAAGGGCCTCTCTCTCGCCCCTGAAATCGGGCACCAGGACCTCAACCGAAATGTCAGAGATGGTATCCTTAATCGCCTTTATTGTCAAGGCAAATTGAGCGGCCCCGCCGTCTGCGAGGTCGTCCCTGGTAACAGAGGTTATCACCACGTGCCTCAAGCCGAGCTCCTTCGTGGTAAGTGCGATGTTTCCGGGCTCCCCGGGGTCGACGGCCATGGGCGCCTTGGATCTCTCGACGGAGCAGAATCCGCAGTTCCTCGTGCACACGTCTCCGAGGATCATGAAGGTCGCCGTGGGCTTCGAAAAACACTCGCCTATGTTCGGACACCGCGCCGACTCGCACACCGTATGGAGTCCCCTCTTCCTCAAGAGGGCCTTCATGCCGTGGATTTCGGCCGGACGGCCGAGAGATTTTTTTGCCCAGGACGGAAGCCTTCCCATGACCCTTCACATCGGTGACGAGCGGAAACCCTCACCAGAAAAATTTTTATTATAAGATACCATTTTGTCCTTAAAATTACAACTCGTTAAATTTGAAGGAAAAATCGAGGGAAGGGAGAGAAAAATTCATTGGAGGGATTTTAAGGAACCTATGAAACGGGCGCTCTCGGGGGCGGCCTCATTGCCCCTTAGCTTGTCGATGTCCCCGGGGGTGTCTATGTCGTGCCACGGCTCGATGAGCCTTGCATTTATATTGCCCTGCCGCGCCCTCTTCAGGGTCTCCTTGAGCACTCTATCGGTGCTCCACGATATGCCGGTAAAGGGTATCCTCGTAAGGATGTCCATGGCCACGAGGTAATAACCCCCGTCCAGGGCCGGCCCGAGGACCATCTCCGAGCCCTTTTCGCCCAGGCACCTGAAGGCGTCTTCTACATACCCGAGCGGGAGGTCGGGGCTGTCGCTTCCGAGGACCAGAACCCTTTTATAACCTTTTACCAGTAACCTCCTGAAAACGTTATACATTCTGTCCCCGAGGCTGTTCCCCTTCTGTGGCATCAGACCCACACCGTCGGGAAGTAAACCGGCTATCCTCTTTTTGTGGCCCCTGGGGGTGTAAGCGGCAAAGAGGTCTACATGCTCGAGCATTGAGAGCTTGCCGAAAATGTCCTTCAGGAAACATTCGTAGAGCCCGGCGGCCTCTACCTCCGTTAGTGCGGGCACGAGCCTCGTCTTTACATAACCCGGCTCGGGGACCTTGACCATCACGGCTACGGCGTGCCTCTTATTCATCTGCCTTTCCTCGATGCTGACGCCTTACGAACCCTTTGGCGACTCTTCTGCCTTGAGCCTCTCTCTCCTCTCCTTCTCCTTTTTCTCGGAACACTCGGGGCAGGCGTACCTCTTCTCGTGCCTCACCGTAAGCCTGTCGTAACCCCTGTCGAGGGCGACCCTTACGACCTGCTCGGTCTCGCGGCCGCAGAAATCACACTTCAACATACCCTTCACCTTCCCTTTTAAAGACCCTTTGAGGACCAACTCCATCGTCCCTCAAGACCCGGAGGGCCTCCTCCAGGAGGTCCCCACTTACGGAAATAACAAGGTCGCAATACTCGGCAAGGACCCTGGGCGCTGGCAAAAGCCTGAAAGCAATGCCTCCGCCCTTTAAAACACCCTCTGCCTTCAAGGCCCTGTGCGCGGAACCAAAGGCCAAAAGATATTCCATTTTACACCTGACTGGGGGAACCTTTCTGTAGAAAGGTTCCCCCAGACCCCCTCCAAAGACTTTTGGCTGTTTATCCTCCCGAGGGAGACCCCCTCTTACGCGAATTTCATCTTCCTGGGGGTCTCCCTCGGGAGGATAGCTAAAAATTTTTGAAAGGGGTTTGGGGAAAACTTTTTATAAAAAGTTTTCCCCAATCAGGTGTAAAAGGGAAACCTTTCGCAGAGGGCGCGCACTTCGTTTTTTATCTTGTCGAGCCGTATCTCGTCGCTTCGGCTTCTTATGGCCCTGTCCATGAGCTCCGCTATTATCCTCATCTCCTCTTCCTTCATCCCCTTTGTGGTGACGGCGGGGACTCCTATGCGGATGCCGCTTGTTACAAAGGGGCTCCTGGTATCGAAGGGGATGGTGTTCTTGTTCACTGTTATGCCGGCCCGGACCAGCGCCTCCTCGGCCTCCTTGCCGGTTACGTCCATATTCGTCAGGTCCACGAGCATGAGGTGGTTGTCCGTGCCTCCTGAGACGAGCTCAAAGCCCCTTTTGACGAGCTCTTCGGCGAGGGTCTTGGCGTTGGCTATTATCTGGGTCTGGTATTCCTTGAACCCAGGGGCCATGGCCTCCTTGAGGGCCACGGCCTTTGCGGCTATTATGTGCATGAGGGGGCCGCCCTGTATGCCCGGGAATATCTCCTTGTCGAGGGTCTTGGCGTACTCGCCCTTGCACATTATCATGCCGCCTCTGGGGCCTCGAAGGGTCTTGTGGGTGGTCGTGGTCACGAACTCGGAGACCTCGACGGGGCTCGGGTGGAGGCCGGCTACCACGAGACCAGCGATGTGGGCTATGTCCACCATCATCATGGCCCCCACCTCGTCGGCGACCTCCCTGAAGGCCTTGAAGTCGATGGTCCTCGGGTAGGCGCTCGCCCCGACGACTATCATTCTGGGTCGGTGCTTTTTTGCGAGCTCCCTGACCTGGTTGAAGTCTATCCTCTGGTCGTCCTTTCTAACCCCGTAGAAGACCACGTTATATAGCTGTCCCGAGAAGTTTACCGGGCTTCCGTGCGTCAGGTGTCCTCCGCAGCTTAAGTCCATGCCCATTATCGTGTCCCCGGGCTTCAGGACCGTCATGTACACCGCCATGTTCGCCTGCGAGCCGGAGTGGGGCTGGACGTTGGCGTGGTCGCAGCCGAAGAGCTCCTTGGCCCTCTCTATGGCGAGCTTTTCCGCTATGTCGACGTACTCGCAC
>DATEAM010000148.1:0-13693 GCA_035288385.1 Thermodesulfobacteriota bacterium | reverse complement strand
GAAAGGAGTTTGAGGAAAACTTTTTTCAAAAAGTTTTCCTCAGTCTTCCTCGCCTTCGGCGAGTTCGAGGGTTTTTATCTCGGGCAACGTGGCCCCGACTATCCCCTCGAGGTCGCCGTACATCTTCACGGTGTTCATGATGACCCTTTCGATCTGCTTCTCGCGCCTGGCCCACAGCCTGGTGACGGCGCGTTTTTCCTGCTCGAGCTCGTCCTTCATGGTCTTGAAGGCCTCGACGATGGCCTCGACCTTGTGCTTGAACTCTGGCCCCGAGATGTAGCGGTAGATGGCCTCCATCTTCTCGCCCTTGCCTTCTGTGGCGAGCTTAGAGTGGGCCACCTGCGTGAGCGTGAACCTCAAAGTCTCGGCGAGGGGCACGGCGAAGGCGTAATCCGTGACCCACACGCCCTTCATCCGGCCGAAGGAGGCTATGTCCCTGGGCAGGGTTTCGGTTACGAGGACGGCCACCTCCGCCTTGACCTCGCGCTGGTCGTCCTTGAGCTTGGTGAGCCAGTCGTCGTTCCAGGCCTTGGTACGTTTCGACTCCCAGATGATTGACCCGCAGTACTGCCCTCCCGGGGTAAAGACCTTCTCCACGATATCGGCGCCCCTGAAGCCCTTGGGCACCGGCTCTATGACGTCGGTGTAGAACTTGCTCCTCAGCATCTCCTCGAGGTCGAGCTCCTGGACCTCGCCCTGGAGCTGCATGGAGCCCTGCTCGGCCTTCCTCTTCATCTCCTCTATCATCTTCTGGAGGTCGGCGATCTTCTTTTCCTTCTCCATGTCCCTGAGCCTGTGCTCCTCGCTGAAGAGGTCCTGGGCCTGGCGTCTTATCTTCTCCCTCTCCTCGTCGAGGGTCCTGGCCACCTTGAGGTCGAGGCTCTTCTTCTCCTCCTCTATCTCACGGGCCTTTTTCCTCAGCTCGAGCTCCATCCTCTGGGCCTCGTCGAGGAGTTTCGTCTTCTCCCTGTTCTCCTCCTCGAGGCCCTTGAGCCTGACCTCGAGGGCCCCCCTGGCCTTCTCCTCGGCCTCGCGGAGTATTTTTTCCCTCTCCGTGGCGAGCTTCCTGGAGACGGTGTTTTCAAGCTCCTCGGCCCTCCTGGCGAGCTCCTCCTCGCGCTTCTTCAACGCCTCGTCGCGCTTTTTCGCCAGGGCCTCGAGCTCCTTGCGCACGCTGTCCTTGACCTGGTTAAAGAGGGTCTCGGTGAGGGATATCTCGTATCCGCAACTGGGACAGGTTATGGTCTGTTCGGGCATGACGCAAAAATCCTTCCTTATTTAGACCATTATAGTTTATGGAGGGGGTGAATAAAAGGCCAATCTTCGGGGAAATTTTCCGCTGGAGTTTTGTGGCAATAAAGCTTTTTTTGCTTTTTGGCCTTTAAAATCACCTTCAACTAACGTTGACCGGTAAAAAAGTCCCCCCTCCCCCCCCCAAACCCCTTTCAAAAACTTCTGGCTCTTCCCGGATGTCGCATCGTTTATCACGGAAGGTTTCAGTCTGTTATTCTCGTGCCCGCCTCTTTCCGGAGGGCCTTCTCTATGAGCTCGGGGGTGGTTATAAAGACCTCTTTTCCGCCGGCCTCTATGAACTCCACGGCAGCCTCTATCTTCGGGGCCATGCTCCCCGGCGCGAACTCCCCCCGAGCGAGGTATTTTTTCGCCTCCTCTACGCTCAACTCCCTGAGGGGCCGCTGGCCGGGCCTTCCGAAGTTCAGGTAGACGGAATCCACCTCAGTGAGGTTTATGAGGGTATCCACACCCGCCTCAGTGGCCAGGAGGCTCGTGGCGAGGTCCTTGTCCACGACGGCGTCCACGCCCACGAGCGTGCCGTCGGGTTTTTCAAGGACGGGTACGCCCCCGCCTCCTGCGGCTATGACGATAACGCCCGACTCCGAGAGGTTCTTTATCACCCGGGCCTCTACTATCCTCGTCGGCCTCGGGGATGGCACCACCCGTCTGAAGCCCCGGCGGCTGTCCTCGGCCATCTCCCAGCCCCGTGTCTCCCCTATCTCGGCGGCCTCTTTTTCCGTGTAGTAGGGACCGACGGGCTTGGAGGGGTTTTTAAAGGCCGGGTCGTCGGAGTCCACCACCACCTGGGTCACCACGGTAACGACGTCTTTTTCCCCGTCTATCTTTCTGAGCTCGTTGTAAAGGGTCTGCTGGATCATGAAGCCGATCCCTCCCTCCGAGTCGGCGTCGCATATGAAAAGGGGCATGGGAGGCACCGTGTTCTTCGCGGCCTCGTTCCTTATTACGATGTTGCCCACGACGGGACCGTTCCCGTGGGTGATTATGACGGCTCTTCCCTCGGAGGAGACCCTCGCTATAAAGGCGCACGCCGCTCGTGTGTTGGCGAACTGCTCCTCGATGGTCCCTGCCTCGCCGCGCCTTATAAGGGCGTTGCCGCCTATGGAGACGATAACCTTTTCCATTTCTTTTGGGGGAAAACCTTTCTGAAGAAAGGTTTTCCCCCAAACCCTCTTTCCAAAGACTTTTGGCTGTTTATCTTGGGAGGGAGTTTGAGGGGAACTTTTTTCAAAAAGTTCCCCTCAAGAAAGGCCCTCCACGTAATCGGCGGCGGTGTAGGCGGCTATGGCGCCGTCTCCCACGGCTGTTGCCACCTGCAGGAGCGGGGTAGTTCTGCAGTCCCCCGCGGCGAAGACCCCGGGCACACTCGTCTCCATCTTCTGGTTGGTCTTTATGAAACCCGATTCGTCCTTGTCCACGTCGATGAAATCGGTGGTGGGGTTTATGCCCACGAAGATAAAGACCCCCTCGGAGTCGAGCACCCTGGTCTCCTTTGTCTTCAGGTCCTCGAGCACTACCTTTTCGACGACCTTGTCGCCCTTTATCTCCTTCAGGATGTGGCTCTTGAGGAACTCCACGTTGGAGGCCTCCTCCGCCCTCTTCTGCTGTATCTTCTCTCCCCTGAACTGGTCTCTCCTGTGGACGATATAGACGGTCTTCGCCATCTTCGAGAGGTAGACGGCCTCCTTCAAGGCCGTATCCCCGCCCCCGACGACTACAACCCGCAGGCCCTTGAAAAAGGGGCCGTCGCATGTGGCGCAGTACGAGACCCCCTTTCCCGTGAACTCCTTTTCGCCTGCTACCCCGAGCCTTCTCGGTTTCGCGCCAGTGGCCACTATGACGGACTTCGTGGTTATCTCGCCGTCGGAGGTCTTCAGGACCTTTACGTTGCCTTGGGAGGCCACGTCCTGGACGTCGGTGAATTTTATCTCGAGGCCCAGGCCCCTGGCGTGCCCTTCGAACTTTTCCATGAGCCCCGCCCCGCTTATGGAGGGGAACCCCGGGTAGTTCTCTATAAGGTCGCTTAGCGCGATCTGGCCGCCCACCATCTCTCGCTCGACGAGGAGGGTGTTGAGCCCGAGCCTTATGGCGTAAATGCCCGCCGAAAGCCCCCCTGGCCCCCCGCCTATTATCACAAGGTCGTACATGGAAAAGTCCTCCCTTTTATGGATGATAAATCCTATCCATTACTAAAGTCGAATTCAAGGGTTTATTTAAGGAACCTTATCAGGGCCTTGAGGTTCCTCAGGTCGTCGGATTTATCCTTCCGAGGGGTCTCCATTATAATCGGCAGCCTTGAAAAGACGGGGTCCTTCAAGACCGCCTCGAGTCCCGCGGGGCCTATCCTGCCTTTGCCTATATCCTCGTGACGGTCGACCCTTGAGTTGAACCCTCCCTTCGAGTCGTTCAGGTGAAGGAGCTTTAGCCTCCCGAGGCCGGCCTCCCTTTCTATCCTCGGCGCGAGGGCCTTTACCTCGGCCTCCGTCCTCATGGGATACCCGGCGGCGAAGCCGTGGCAGGTGTCGAAGCACAGACCGTTCTTCAGCCCTATGGAGTCGGCGTGGTCGAGGACGGCGCCTATGTCGGATAAGTCCGAGCCGAAGCTCTCCCCGCTGCCCGCGCTGTTCTCGGCGAGTATCGTCGTCGCCTTTGGGAGGCCCTCTTTTTTGACCTCCGTCATGGCGTATTTCACCCGCCTTAAGGCAAATTCGCCTCCGGCGCCCCTCGAGCTCCCGAGGTGGGTTACCAGGTAGTCCGCGCCGAGGGCCTCGGCCAACGCGAGCTCGCTTTTGAAGAGGCCGAGCGATTTTTCAAAAATATCGTCGTCCGGGGAGGAGAGGTTTATAAGGTACGTAGTATGCACGGCCACGGGGTTTATGCCCGATTCCTCCCTCTTCGACCTGAAGAGGGCGACCTCCTCTTTACCGACCGGGGTGAACCGCCATGACCTCGGGTTCCTGGCGAAGATCTGCATGGCCGAGCACCCGAGCTCGACTATCCTGTCAACGGACCTGTGGAGCCCGCCGGCTATGGAGGTATGGAACCCTGCGTTTATCCTCACGTGCAAACCGGTCCCTCAGACCCTTTTCTTCTTCTCGAGTCTTCTCATGGCCGTGGAGGCGAGCACACCGGGGACCTCCCTGCTCCTCGAGAGTTCGAAGAGGTCCCTGTCGTGGAGGTGGTCTATCATCTTCAGAGAGGCGGTTAGCGGGGTCTTGGGGTTGAATACCATGGAGAGCTTTATGCTGTAGTTCTTCATCCACTCCTTTTTCTGTGATATCTCCCTCAACACCTCGTCGGAGGTGTTCTTGGACAGGGCCACCTTGGCCACCTCCTTCTCCGTTATCCTCGGGTTCTTGAGCACCGCGCCGGATACCACCTTGTTCGTGTCCCTCACGAGGAGGTCCCTCGCGGTCTTGTCGCCGGTGAGGGCGAGCTTTATCTTCTCGGCCACGCTGAGGTTCTGTATAAGCTTGTAGATGTTTATCCGGTCGCCGGTCGCCCTGCCTATTTCCTCGAGCCCCATGTTCTCCGGGGCCTTCTCCACGGCCGGGGGGGCCAGGGGGGCCGGGAGGGGCGGGGCCTCTTGCCCGGGGGGGGCGGGGTTCTTTATGTACGACTCGATCTCCAGGATGAGGTATTTGGGGGCGCGGGGGTTTTTTTTAAGCCCTTCGAGGAGGGCCGGGTTGGAGGAGAGTCTATCGCGGTCTTCGGAAAAGATGGCTACAACCTCGTCAGGGCCCGTTGCGGCGAGGTCGCAGAGGATGGCGTCGTCAGCGCCGGGGCTCATGGCCGCCATGGCGAGTACCGCGGCGTCGTCTTTATTGAGGGCGATCAGTCTTTTTATGACGAGGGGGTCGAGCCTCTTTTCAAGCCCCCTGAGGACGAGCTCTTTTGGGTAGCCCTCGAGGCTCTTTAGAGCGGCCCCGGAAACCCCCGGGTCGGCGTCATGGCTAAGCGCGAAGAGGACGGTAAGCTCGTCTTCGGGCGAAAGAGGCTCGAGGCGCCTGGCGGCCCTCATCCTCGCCTCTTCGGGCGAGTCCGGGGAGATGTATTTCAAAAGACCCTTTCGGACCTTCATGGCGCGCTACTTCTTCTCATTTTCGGCCCTGGCGCTCTCGACGACCTTCTGGCTCAGGTACGTGGGGACTTCCTCGTAGTGGGAGAACTCCATGGTGAACATGCCCCTGTCGCCCGTTATGCCCCTCAGGTCTGTGGCGTAGGTAAGGACCTCGGCCATGGGCACTATGGCCTGGATGGTCTGGCTCCCGGCCCCGGGCTGGGCGCCGAGTATCTTTCCCCTCCTCGAGTTTATATCCCCTATGACGTCTCCGAGGTTCTCCTCGGGCACGGTTATCTCCATGGTCACTATCGGCTCGAGGAGCACCGGGTGGGCCTTCTCCATCCCCTTCTTGAAGCCCATGGACGCGGCTATCTTGAAGGCCATCTCAGAAGAGTCGACGGAGTGGAATGAGCCGTCGTAGAGGGAGACCCTGAAGTCGACTACGGGAAAGCCCGCGAGGATCCCGGTCTGCATCGCCTCCCTTATCCCCTTTTCAACGGCGGGTATGTACTGCCTCGGTATCACCCCGCCGGTTATGTTGTCCACGAACTCGAAACCCGTACCCCTGGGTAGCGGGTTCAACTCTATCCATGCGTCCCCGTACTGGCCCCGCCCGCCTGACTGCTTCTTGTACTTGCCCTGGACCTTCACCGAGGAGCGTATGGTCTCCTTGTAGGGTATCCTCGGCGCCTTCAGCTCCACGTCGCAGTTGTACTTGCGCTTCAATTTCTCGATGCTCGTCTCGAGGTGCACCTGCCCCACGCCCGAGAGAATGAACTCCTTGGTCTGCTCGTCCCTGTTGAAGGAGAGGCTCGGGTCCTCCTCCATGAGCCTGGCAAGCCCTGTGGAGACCTTCTCCTCGTCGCTCTTTGACTTGGGGTGTATGGCGTAGGAGAGCGCTGCGTTCAACTGGGGTAGCCCCGGCAGCACCACGGGGGCGCTTACATCCGAGAGGGTGTCGCCTGAAGAGGTGTTCTTGAGCTTGGCCACCGCCACGATGTCCCCGGCCTCGGCCACGGGGACCTCTGCGGTCTCTTTTCCTTCCATGACGTAGATGTGGGCTATCTTCTCCTTCGTCTCTCTTAAGGCGTTGTACACGGTATCGCCCGGCTTGAGAGAGCCCGAGTAGACCCTGAATATGGATAGCTTGCCCGTAAAGGGGTCGATTATGGTCTTGAAGACGAAGGCGGCGAAGGGGGCGTCCGGGGCCGGCTCCCTCGTGACCTCATCTCCGGTGGCCGGGTCCTTGCCCCTTATGACGCCGCGTATGGTCCCCTTGTCCAGAGGCGAGGGCAGGCAGAGGTTTATAAAGTCCATCAGGAGGTTGACCCCCATGTTCTTGAAGGCCGAGCCCATGAAGACGGGTATGAACTTCCTCGTCAACACCGACTCCCTCAGGCCCCTTTTGAGCTCCTCGGCGGTTATCTCCTCGCCATCGAGGTATTTTTCCATGAGCTCGTCGTCGGCCTCCACGATGTTCTCGACCATGCCCTCTCGCAACTTCGAGGCCTTCTCCTTAAGCTCTTCCGGCACCGCCTTTACGTCGAAGCCGCCGGAGGAGTCGTCCTTGTAATAGTAGGCCTTCATGGTCATGAGGTCCACCACGCCCTTGAAGTTCTCGGCCTCTCCTATGGGCATCTGCATGGGCACGCCCTTTATCTTCAGGACCTTCTCCATGTCGTCCACGGCCCTGAAAAAACTCGCCCTCTCGCGGTCCATCTTGTTGACGAAGGCTATCCTCGAGACCTCGAACTCGTCGGCGTACTTCCATATCCTCTCGGTCTGCACCTTGACGCCGGATATGGCGCTCAGTATCACAACGGCCCCTCCTACGACCCTCACCGAGTTTCTCGTCTCGGCGAGGAAGTTCGAATACCCGGGGGTGTCTATGAGGACGGTGCGGCAGCCATCCCAGTTGTAGTGGTGGAGCGCGGCTGAGATGGTTATCTTTCTCTTGTGCTCCTCGGGCTCATAGTCGAGCACCGAGGTGCCGTTTTCCACGCTTCCGAGCTTTTTTGTGGCCTTTGAGTTGAAGAGCATGGCCTCGGCGAGGGTGGTCTTGCCCGCCCCACCGTGCGCTATGATGGCGATGTTTCTCTTTTTTTCAAGTGCGGTGCCCACGGTCCACCTCCACTGTTTTTTTAAGCCGCCGTCGCTTCCTCTTTATCAAGACCCCACGGTCTATATCTTCGTCTTTTTCCTTAGAAGGCCCGGAAGGGTCCTCCTGAAAAGTATACCAAGGTATTTGTTCACCGGGTTCGAGCGTTCGAGGATCGGTATGACGGGCCTGTTCCTTATCCCGAGCTCGGCCATGTACCTGTGGATCTCCTCGTTGCCGGGTTCGTAGTTAAGCCCCTTTTTGAAGACCTTCATGGCGCCCTTCCTGTTGCCAGCCGCCAGGTACACCCTGCCGAGGTTCACGTAGAGCTCGGCCCTGTGGAACTCCCTCTTGATGGCGTTGGTGCAGAGCTCGAGGCCCAGGCCTATCTCGCCGCCCCTCAAGGCCTTCAGGAGCCCGAAATAGGACATGTAGGAGGGGTTCTCCTTGTCGTCCCTGTAAGCTCTTCCGAAGGCCCTCAACGCCTTGTCGAGCTTGTCTTCCTTCAGGTGACGTTTCCCCGTATTGAACTGATGTTCCGGCGTTTCGTTGGTCATTTTCCCTTTTCGTAGAGTATCCTGAGGCCCTTGAGTGTAAGGAACTCGTCGGCATCGGTGATAGTCCTGCTCTCACCCATGACGACGCTGTAGAGCCCGCCTGTGGCGACCACCTTATCGGCCCTGACCTCCTGGGTCATCCTCTCGAGTATCCCGTCGACGAGGCCGAGAAAGCCGAAGAAGAGCCCCGAGCGCATGCACTCCAGCGTGTTTTTTCCTATGACGCGCTCGGGCCTTTTGGGATCGACCCTCGGGAGCTTAGCCGTCCTCGAGTAGAGGGCCTCGGCCGAGGTCCCTATGCCCGGGGCGATGACCCCTCCCGCGTACTCCCCCCCGGCGGTTATGTAATCGAAGGTGGTTGCGGTGCCGAAGTCGACCACTATGACCGGTGTCCCGTAGATAGCGCGGGCGGCCACGGCGTTAACGAGCCTGTCATGGCCCACCTCGGCGGGGTTGTCCGTTAAGACGGGGATATCGGGCACGATATCATCGCCGACGAAACGGGGTTTTATGCCCATGTAGTTAAGGACCGCCACCCCAAGGGTCCTGTTGACATCGGGCACCACCGAGCATATGACGGCGCCCTCCACGTCCTCGGCGCTCAATGCGGCCGAGGAGAGGAGCGCGAGGGCAAGGACGCCGTACTCGTCGGAGGTCCTGACTCGAGACGTAGCGACCCTCCAGTGCCTTGCGAGGGCCTCTCCGTCAAAGACCCCGATAACGGTGTCGGAATTGCCTATGTCAACGGCGAGTATCACTTCGAGACCTCCTTAAAGGGAGCCATGGCCTCCTTTGCCCCCATCGCGCCCCCTTGCCCCCCTTTTGCTACATTAGGACCCCTTGGCCCTCCTTAGCCCATCGCCCCCCTCGCGCCCCCCCGCCCCCCCCGGCCCCCCCCCGGCCCCCTAATCCACCCCGGGGCTTCTTACCTCTTCCACGTCCCCGGAGATGACCCTCTCGATCTCCCCCGAGGGTCTTCTTACCAGAAGCATTCCGTGCTCGTCAACACCCATGCATATGCCCTCCAGGGTCTCCCTGAAGCTCAAAACCCTTACGGGCCTGCCCTCGAAGGCGAAAAAGCCTTTCCATGCCTCGATGACCGGGGCGCGGCCCTCGCGCAAGAATATCTTATACCACTTTTCGACTCTCGAATAAAGGGTCCGGGCAAGCCCCACCCTCGATACCGCGCCTCCCGCGGCCTCTTTCAAGGATGTGGCGGACCTCCTCAGCTCCTCGGGCAGCATGGAGTCGTCCATGTTGACGTTAATCCCTATGCCGGCCACTATGAACTCCACCCTGTCGGCCTCGGCGTCCATCTCCATGAGTATCCCGGCTACCTTCTTCGAGCCTATGAGTATGTCGTTCGGCCATTTTACTACGGGCGGGCGTGGTATGAAGACTGAGACGGCCTCTGCGACGGCTACGGCCGCAAGGAGCGTAAGGGCCTGGGCGTCAGAGGGCGAGACCCCGGGCCTGAGTATTATGGATGTATAGAGGTTCACCCCCGGGGGGGACTCCCAGCGCCTGCCTATCCTGCCCTTGCCCGAGGTCTGGGAGTCGGCCACCACCGCAGTGCCCTCTCCCGTACCCGATCTTCCGAGCTCTATGGCCTTTATGTTGGTGGAGTCTATTGCATCGTAAAAAAATATGTTTTTGCCTATGAAGTCGGTGGTAAGCCCCGAAGATATCTCCACGCCGTTAAAAACCTCTTCGCCGGCCGGCCCCCCCGCTCCCTTCAGGCTGGCCTTGCCCTGAGCGCTGGCTCCCCCGAGGCGGTAGCCCTTCGAGGGCACTGCCTCTATACCGTAGCCCATCTTCCTCAAGGCGTTTACGTGCTTCCATACGGCGGTCCTCGATACTCCGAGGGCCCTGCTCAGGGCCTCACCGGAGACGAACCCCCCGCCCCCCTCGCCCCCCCCGGCAGAGGCCTTCAGGAGCCGTATTATTTCAACCTCTTTTGCTTCCCTTGCCTTCATGTGCCGTCACTTCCATGCTTATGTCCATCGCGGGGGCCGAGTGGGTAAGCGCCCCGATTGAGATGAAGTCCGCGCCCGTTGCGGCGAGGCTCCTTACGTTCGAGAGGGTAACCCCGCCCGAGACCTCTACGAGGGCGCCCTCTTCTATGACCTTGAGGGCCTTTTTAATCAGGGCGGGCGTCATGTTGTCGAGCATTATTATATCGGCCCCGGCAGAAGCCGCCTCCCCTGCCTCCTCGACGGTCGAGGCCTCGGTCTCCACGAGGACTCTTCCCTTGTATTTCTTATTGACCCTCGATATCGCCTCGGCCACGCTACCCGCGGCCTTTATGTGGTTGTCCTTTATGAGCACCGAGTCATATAGGCCCGAGCGGTGGTTCAGTCCGCCTCCCGCCCTTACGGCGTAGCGCTCGAGGGACCTCAGGCACGGGGTCGTCTTCCTCGTATCGAGTATCTTTACGCGCCCTCCGGCCCTTTTGACGAACTCAGCGGTCAATGTCGCTATGCCCGAGAGCCTCTGGAGGAAATTAAGGGCCACCCTCTCCCCGGCGAGGAGGGCGGCGAGCCTTCCGGAGACGGAGGCTATGGTCTCTCCCTTTTTTACCCGGTCGCCGTCGCGAAACCCGGCGGTAAAGACCGCGGACCCGTCGAGTCTCCTGAAGACGTTCTCGGCGATGAAGAGCCCGGCGACGACAAGTCTTTCTTTCGCGACGATCCGGCAGCTTCCCTTCATGGTCGAGGGCACGATGGCACTCGTGGTTACGTCCCCTGAGCCTATATCCTCCACGAGGGCGGTCTTAACCACGATATCGACATACCTCTTCAGCCCGGGGGATATCCTGTCGACCCCACGACCCGGTATCTTTTTCTTCGTGGCCCTTTTCGTCTCCGCCATGAGTCAACCCTTGACCTCGCCGAGGCCCTTTATGCGCTCGAGCCCGGAGGAGAGCTTCTCCCTCTTCTCCTCGAGGGCCCTGAGCTTTTCCCTTTCCTTCGCGACCACCTCTTCGGGGGCCTTCTTGAGAAAACCATCGTTGGAGAGTTTCTTCTCGAGAGAGGCTTTTTCATCCATGACCTTGTCGAGGTTTTTCTTCAGCCTTTTGGACTCCACATCGAAGTCCACGTGGGCGCCCAGGGGGACGAATACCTCCAGGACCCGCCCCCCGGCACGAGAGCCCGCCAGGGCGGAGACGGCATCCCCGGGTTTTTCTCCTGACTCCTTCACCGCGACCTCTTCTACCCCGGCGAGCACCTTTATGTAATCCACTCCGAGGGCGACCCCCTGCCTCATCTCCCTGTCCTTTGAAAAGCAGAGGCACTCGAGGCGGGCCGAGGCTGGGACGTTCATCTCAGTCCTTATGTTCCTTACGGCCCTTATCACTTCCATCACGTTCTCCATGGCCCCCGCCTCTTCGGTGAATCTTTCGCCGGGCTCGGGCCAGGACTCTTCCATAATGCTCTCCCCCGAGCCCGGCAGATAGGAGTATATCTCCTCGGTTATGAAGGGGATGAAGGGGTGCAGGAGCTTCAAGGTGTCGTTGAGCACGCCTGAGAGGACATGGGCGGCAACGGTCCTGCGCTCGCCTCCGTTCTCCCCCCTCAGGTCCTTCTTTGACAACTCCACGTACCAGTCGCACAGCTCGTGCCAGACAAACCTGTACAGGGCCCTGGCGGCGTCGTCGAAGTTATAGGCCTCTATGGCCTTTGAAGCCTCTTCGGTGCATACCGAGAGCCTGGTGAGTATCCACCTGTCGGCGCTGTTGTAGAGTGCCGGGTCGACCTCCTCGGCGTATCCGGCCCCGAGGTTCATAAGGGTAAAGCGCGCCAGGTTCCAGAGCTTGTTGCAGAAGTTCCTGTAGCCCTCCACCCTCTCTTCGTCGAGCCTTATGTCGCGGCCCTGCGCGGCGAGGGCCGTCAGGGTGAACCTGAAGGCGTCTGTGCCGAACCTGTCCATCATGACCAGCGGGTCTATGACGTTGCCCCGGGATTTACTCATCTTCTGGCCCTGCGCGTCCCTTATGAGGGCGTGTATGTAAACGTCCCTGAAGGGCACCTCGCCCATGAACTTCAACCCCATCATCACCATCCTCGCCACCCAGAAGAAGATGATGTCGAAGCTCGTCGAGAGGACCATTGTGGGGTAGAAGGTCTCGAGGTCCTCGGTCCTCTCGGGCCAGCCCAGCGTGGAGAAGGGCCACAGGGCCGAGGAAAACCAGGTGTCGAGGACGTCGGTGTCCTGCTCTATGCGCGAGCTTGCGCACTTCTCGCACTCCGTCGGGTCTGCCGTGGATACCGTTATATGATGGCAGTCGAGGCAGTGCCAGGCCGGTATGCGGTGGCCCCACCATATCTGGCGGGAGATGCACCAGTCGCGGATATTGAGCATCCAGTCGAAGTAGGTGTTCTCCCAGGCCTTCGGGACGAACCGGGTCCGCCCTTCCCTTACGGCCTCCGTGGCGGGGGCGGCAAGGGGTTTTACTCTCACGAACCACTGCTTGGAGAGCGTGGGCTCAACGACGGTGGAGCACCTGTAGCACTCCCCGAGCATGACCTTGTAGGGCTCCACCTTTTCAAGGAGCCCGAGTCCTTCAAGCCCCTCCACGACCTTTTTTCTCGCCTCGTACCTGTCGAGCCCGGCGAACACGCCAGCCTCCTCGTTCATCCTGGCGCTAAGGTCCATGACCTTCAGAGCGGGCAGGCCGTGGCGGGCGGAGACATCGAAGTCGTTGAAGTCGTGGGCCGGGGTAATCTTCAAGGCGCCGGTGCCGAACTCCATCTGCACGGACTCGTCGCCTATGACCGGGATCTCTCTGTCAACGAAGGGGAGCACCACCTTCGAGCCTATCGCCTCGGTGTACCTCTCGTCGGCGGGGTTTACGGCTACTGCCGTGTCTCCGAGCATGGTCTCGGGGCGAGTGGTGGCTACCGTCAGGTGAGTGAGCCCCCCGGCGGGCTCCTTAAGAGGATACCTCATGTACCAGAGGCTCCCTTCGGTCTCCTCGAACTGGACCTCGAGGTCGGATAACGCGGTGTGGCACCTCGGGCACCAGTTTATGATGTAGTCCCCGCGGTATATGAGGCCCTCGGAATAGAGACGAACAAAGACCTCTCTCACGGCCTTTGAGAGGCCTTCGTCCATGGTGAACCTCAGGCGAGTCCAGTCGCACGATGCGCCGAGCCTCTTTAATTGGTTCAGTATCGTGTCCCCGTACTTCTCCTTCCATGCCCATACCCTCTTTACGAAGAGGCTTCGGCCGAGGGCGTGCCTATCGAGGCCTTCGCGGGCAAGCTCCTTTTCCACCACGTTCTGAGTGGCGATTCCTGCGTGGTCTATCCCCGGGAGCCAGAGCACGTTAAAGCCCTTCATCCTCTTGTAGCGCGCGAGGATGTCCTGGAGGGTGGAGTTCAGGGCGTGGCCCACGTGGAGGGCACCCGTTATGTTGGGAGGCGGGATTACCATGCAGAAGGGGGGCTTGTCGGAGCCGGTTTTGGCCCGCGTAAGTCCGAGCTCAAACCAGCGGTCCACCCACCTCTTTTCCACATCCCCTGGCTCGTATCTCTTGTCGAGTGTTTTTTCTTCCGCCTTCATGTCCTTGTCCATAAATATACGCAACGGGAGGGTTCACCCCTTCGGTGGAAATAAATTCCACGCCTGACTGCACCTGAGTTCTTCATACTTCCCGTGGGA
>DATEAM010000147.1:0-2616 GCA_035288385.1 Thermodesulfobacteriota bacterium | reverse complement strand
ATAACTTTCATCTATTTCAAGAGCGGCTGCTTACGGAAAACAGCCAGAAGTCTTTGAAGGGGGGCCCGGGGGGGGAACTTTCTTCAGAAAGTTTCCCCCCGGTTCAAACAGAGGCCTTTTTAAGCTTGGACATGAACCTTTTCGTATTGAGTTCCTTTCCGATCTGGTACCTTATGAAGTCGTGGAGGACGGTCTCCGCCTCTTTCTGGAAGACGGCACCCGGCCGGAGTCTGCCGAGTTTTTCGGGGTCGAACCTGGAGGCGGTCTCGAGGAGCCTTGCCGTGCCTATGGTCAGGGGCACGAGCCCGTCGACGCCGGGCGAACATCCCCCGCACACGGTGCCGCCCTTCTCCGAGCTGAAGGATACGCCCCTTACTCCGGGGCCGAAGGGTTTTCTGCACACCACGCAGTCTACGAGGTGCGGCAGATACCCGGCGAGGCAGAGGAGTTTTATCTCGAAGAACCTCTGCACCAGGGCCGCCTCTGCCCCCCCGTCGAGCATCCCGAGAAAACCCGTGAGGAGCCCGTAAACCCCGTGCACGAGTTGGCCCGGGCGCGTCATCTCGTCGGTAAGCTCGAGGAGGTAGTACGCCTCTGCAAGGCTTTCTATGTCGGCCCTCAGGTTCCTGAAACCCTCTATGAGTGCGGCGTCCTCGACCCTGAAGAGTTCCGTCTTTCCGTTATAAAAGAATATAAGCGTTATGATCGAGCCTGGTTCGAGTTTCCCCACGAACCTCTTCCGGCTCCTGCGCGCCCCCTTCGCCATCCCCTTTATCTTGCCGAAGTCCTCGGTGTAGAAGGCGACTATCCTGTCCGACTCCCCGTAATCGAAGGAGTTCAGGACGACGGCGCGCGTCTTATAGAGCCCGCGTCTCATAGAAAGCCCATCCTCATGAAGACCGTGGCGAGCCCGAGGAAGGTGAGGAACCCGCCGATGTCCGTGCAGGTGGTGACGAATATGCCCGAGGATATGGCGGGGTCGACCTTTAACCACTTGAGCACAAGGGGTATCAACGCGCCGCTAAGACCCGCTATGGCGAGGTTGGCCGTCATGGCGAGGAAAAGAAGGAGCCCCACCACGGGGGTCGCCCCGAGCAGATAAGCTATGACGGTCGCCGCGAGGCCCAAGAGGAACCCGTTGGCGAGCCCCACGGAGGCCTCCTTTAACAATATCCTCTTCGCGCTGTTGATCTTGAACTCCCCGAGGGCGAGCCCCCTTACGACGACGGTAATCGTCTGCGTGCCGGCATTCCCACCCATGCCCGCCACTATGGGCATGAGGACGGCGAGGAGCACGTACTTCTCTATGGTGCCCTGGAAGACCTTTACCACGCTTGCGGCGACGAAGGCGGTGCCGAGGTTTACGAGGAGCCAGGGGAACCTCATCCACATGGAGCGTCTCACGGGGTCGAGGGCCCTCTCCTCCTTGTTGACGCCCGCCATCCTGTAGAAGTCCTCGAATATCTCCTCCTCGATGACGTCGACGACGTCGTCCACGGTAATCCTTCCAACGAGCCTGTTCCCGCTATCGACCACCGGGAGGCTCAGGAGGTCGTACCTCTCGAAGAGCCTCGCCACCTCCTCCTGGTCCACGTCGGTGGTAACCCTGTGGGGGACCCTGTCGGCGATGTCTACTATTCTCTGCTCGGGGAGGGCTATTATGAGCTTGTCAAGGGAAACTACCCCGGTGAGCCTCCCGGCGGAGTCGACGACGAAGACGTTGGAGATCTGCTCTATATCCTTGCTCTTCTTCCTTACCTCCTCTATGGTGCCCTTGACCGTGGCGTCCTCCCGGACCTTTACGAGCTCGGCCTGCATCTTCCCGCCGGCGGTGTCCTCGGGATAGGCGAGAAGCTTCTGGACCTCTATGGAATCCTCGCGTTCTATGCCCTCGAGGACCTGCTCGGCGTGCTCCTCGGGCAGTTCGCTTATGATGTCAGCGGCGTCGTCGGTCTCCATCTTGTCCACGACGTCGATGAGCTTTTCCGGGTGTATGGACTCGAGGAGCCTCTTCCTCAAGCGCTCGTCGAGCTCGAGGAGCACCTCGGAGGCCATGACGCTCGTGAGGAGCTTGAAGAGCTCGAGGGCCTCCTCTTCATCGAGCCCGGCGAACATCCTGCCTATGTCGGAGGCGTGGAGCCCGGAAAGGAGCCTGTCCACGGCCTCCCTGTCTCTACGCTCAAGAAGGCCTTTGACCCTCTCTATGTGTTCGTCCTTGATCTCGACAGTCATCGCGTTACCGGCCCTCCAGGGCCCTGTGAATGCACCGTCTTTTCCCGCCCATAAGCCCCACTTCATCCGGAGGGGGCGCTGACCGTGACGGCCTTATAAACATCAAAACTTTTGCGAAAAAATCCTGTTTGTTTGAGAAGCTTGTTAAAGGAAGGTTTCCAACCGGTCGCTAAGGTCCTTATAAAAGACGAAGCCCCCCGGTCAGGGGCGCTCGTTTACGGATGGTCGGGGGATGCGGTCCCCGGAGGAGCAGTAGAGTTGGACAAAATGCACGAACATCTTTTTTCTTACGGGTCTGGACATGGCGTGCATAGCCTCTTGGGCGGTCTTGCGGGGCCTGGGGGTCGTCGAGGGAATCATCCGGCCCCCGGCCCCCGGCCCCCG
>DATEAM010000146.1:0-6199 GCA_035288385.1 Thermodesulfobacteriota bacterium | reverse complement strand
CCCCCAAGCCCCCTTCCAAAGACTTTTAGCTATTTATCCTGATGAGGCAGACCCCCCTCTTGCGCGAATTTCATCTCTTAGGGGGGTCTGCCTCATCAGGATAGCCAAAAGTTTTTGAGGGGAGACCGAGGGGAACTTTTTTCAAAAAGTTCCCCTCGGTCTTTTTGCGGTCTGGAAAAAAGCCCCCCTTTCATATATAATGAGAAGTTAAACAACTTCAAAGGATAAAAAATACTACTGTCCATGGCGAAAAAACCTTTAAAGGCAATGGAGGCCGCAGCCGTCTTCGAGGTCCCCGAGGCTATTGGCAAGGACGAGCTTATTGTAGAGGGCCTGAGGCAGAACAACCTTAAGAACCTCTCCCTCAGGATACCCCACAACAGGCTCACCGCCGTCGTGGGCCCGAGCGGCTCGGGAAAATCCTCCCTTGCCTTCGACACCCTCTTCGCCGAGGGGAGATGGCGCTTTATCGAGTCTCTCTCCACCTATACCCGGCTCTTTCTCGAGAGGATGGACAGGCCAGATCTCGACACCATAAGGAACATCCGCCCCGCCATAGCCGTGGAGCAGAAAAACCCCGTGCGCACGAGCCGCTCGACGGTTGGCACGGCAACAGAGCTGAACGACTACCTGAGGGTAATGTTCGCGCGCATCGGAAAGGTCCACTGCCCGGGCTGCGATCGCGTAATCGAGTCCCATGAGCCGGCCCTGGTGGCCGAGGAGCTGATCTCGGCCCATGAAGACGAGCCCGTGGTAATCGGCTTTACCCTCCCCCTCGGAGAAAAGGGCTTTAAGGAGACGGCCGACTCCCTCGTGGAGAGGGGCTTTGTAAGGATAAGGCTCAAGGAAGGGGTCTATGACCTCACCACGGAAAGGGGCGAAGGCCCCCCGGCCCCCCCGGCCCCCCCGGCCCAGGGCGAGGCCCTCGAGGTCATCGTGGACAGGCCCGTGGTGAGGGAAGGGGAGAGGGGCAGGCTTGTAGAGTCCCTCGATGCCGCCTACAGGGAGGGAGGGGGCATCGCGTGGGTCGAGTTCAGGGACGGAAGGGTTGAAAGGTTCTCGAGGGCACTTGTCTGCACGAGGTGCGACATCGCGGTCAAAAGGCCCACCCCTCTCATGCTCTCCTTCAACCACCCCGTGGGCGCGTGCCCCGAGTGCAAGGGTTTCGGCAACGTCCTCAGGTACGACGTGGACAGGATCGTGCCCGACAAGACCCTGTCGCTTCGCCAGGGGGCCGTGGAGCCATGGACAAAGCCCGCCTACACGTGGTGGTACGAAGAGCTCGAGGCCTGTGCCGGGGATTACGACATCGACCTGGACAGGCCCTTCGAGAAGCTGAAGGCGCAAGAGCGCAAACTCCTCTTCGACGGCACATCGGATTTCGAGGGCATAGACGAGTTCTTCGAGCAACTCGAGAGGAAGAAGTACAAGCTCCACATAAAGGTCTTTACATCGAGGTACAAGGGCCAGTTCCTCTGCAAGAGCTGTGACGGGACGAGGCTCAACAAGGACGCCCTTTTCATAAAGGTCTCCGGCCTCAGCATCGCCGAGGTGAACGCAATGACCATAGCCGGGGCCAGGGGGTTTTTCAGAAACCTCGAGCTCACGCCTTACGAGGAGGAGGTCTGCGAGGAGGTCTTAAGGCAGATAAGGACGAAGCTCGATTTCCTCGTCGACACGGGCCTCGGATACATAACCCTCGACAGGCTCACCAAGACGCTCTCCGGAGGCGAGGCCCAGCGGGTCCAGCTCGCCACCCAGCTTGCCTCCTCTTTAACCGGTGTCCTCTACATACTCGACGAGCCCTCCGTGGGCCTCCACCCCGTGGACATAGACATGCTCATAAGGCAGTTGAAGAAACTGTGCTCAAGGGGCAACACCGTCGTGGTCGTGGAGCACGACCCATCGATAATAAGGGCCTCGGAGCACATAGTGGAGCTCGGCCCCGGGGCGGGGGAGAAGGGCGGACGCCTCGTGTACGAAGGCACAACGAAGGGATTAATTGAGGGGGCGCGCACCCTCACCTCCGACTACCTGACGGGCCGCGAGGTCATACACGTGCCGAGGTGGAGGAGGAAGGGCAGCGGAAAATTCCTCGAGCTAAGGGGCGCCTCGGGCAACAACCTGAAGGAGATAGACGTAAGTATCCCCTTGAAGACCTTTACATGCGTTACCGGGGTCTCGGGCTCGGGGAAATCGACCCTCGTTGCCGACACCCTCTTCAACATACTCGCGGCGAGGTTCAAGACCCGCTTCGAGAGGCCTCTTCCCTACAGGGCAATCGAGGGCGCCGAAGGGATAACAGGGGTAAAGCTCATAGACCAGAGCCCCATAGGCAGGACCCCGAGAAGCAACCCCGTGACCTACATGGGCGCCTTCGACGACATAAGGAGAATCTTCGCCGGCCTCATGAGCGCTCGCGCCGCCGGGCTCACGCAGAGCCATTTTTCCTTCAACATCCCCGGAGGCAGGTGCGAGGCGTGCAAGGGCGAGGGAGTCGAAAAGCTCGAGATGTACTTCCTCCCCGACGTATACATAAAGTGCGCCGCCTGCAACGGCCGCAGGTACAGGCCCCAGGTCCTCGGCATAAAGTACAGGGGCAGGAGCATATACGATTGCCTCGATATGACCTTTGACGAGGCGGCCGCCCTCTTCCCGGGAGAAGAGCACCTCCAGAAGAGGTTCTCCATAATAAGGGAGGTGGGCCTCGGGTACCTGAAGCTCGGACAGTCCGCCACCACACTCTCCGGGGGCGAGGCCCAGAGGTTGAAGATCTCCAAAGAGCTCATAGAGGACTCCTCCGCCGATATGCTCTACATATTCGACGAGCCCACCACCGGGCTCCACCTCGACGACATAAAAAAACTCCTCTCCGTCCTCGGCAGGCTCGTAGACGCCGGGAACACGGTCCTCGCCATAGAGCACAACCTCGATTTCATAAAGACCGCCGACTACATAATAGACCTCGGCCCCGAGGGCGGCGAAAGGGGCGGGACGATCGTCGCCTTCGGCCCCCCGGAGAAGATAGCGGCGACGAAAAAGAGCCGCACAGGCAGGTATCTCAAAGAGCTCCTTTCCGAATGACCCTGTGTCAAGGGTCACATATTTTTTCCTCTTTTTGGGGGAAACTTTCTTTAGAAAGTTTCCCCCAAACCCCTTTCAAAGACTCTTGCGCAATTTCCCTATGGGTGCACACTAAAAGGGCAAGCATAATGTTTTTGGAAGAGGCCTGGAGAAACCTTTTCTCGGATAAACGTTGTTTGAAGAAAATTTCAGAGACCGAAGAACCGCGAACGGCTTGAATGCCATAAACTTCCACTGTAAAGGTTTCTCCGGCAAAAAGTTCTCCCCGGGGCTTTTCGCTTGACAGTGGGTGCACGAGCGGTTAATATGTCTCAATCAAAACCCTTTCAAATATGCCGTCTATGAAGAAGATAGTCTTTATCGAGCCTAACCCCCCCGACCTTCATGTCTACTCGAGGATGCCGCTGCCGAGGCTGGGCACGGTGATACTGGGCACCAAGCTCAGGGAGGCGGGCTACGAGGTAAAGAGCTACGTGGAGAGCGTGAGCCCCGTCGATTTTGACGACGTGCTAACGGCGGACGCCGTGGGGATATCCACCATCACATCCACCACGCGCCGCTCCTACGAGATTGCGAAGCTCATAAGGAAGGCGGGGATCCCCGTCTTCATGGGCGGGCCCCACGTGACCTACATGGTCGACGAGGCCCTCGATTACTGCGACTACGTGTTGAGGGGCGAGACGGACGACATAATACTCGACTTCATAAAGGCCCTCGAGACGGGAACAGGCATCAAGGAGATCCCGGGCATATCCTTTAAAAGGGACGGCGAGATATACCACAACAGGAGCGTGCCCTTCTGCAAGGACATAAACACCCTGCCCTACCCGGACTTCACCATAATCAGCGGCCTCGAGAAGGACCCCTACAAGAAGATACACATAACTCCGATAATGACGTCGAGGGGCTGCCCCTACGACTGCAGCTTCTGCTCGGTGACGGGCATGTTCGGGCACAAGTACAGGTTCAGGTCCAAGGAGAAGGTCCTCGGAGAGCTCCGCCGCCACAAGGATAGCGGCGGCAAGTGGGTCTTCTTCTACGACGACAACTTCACCGCCAACAAGAAGAGGACCAAGGAACTTTTGAGGGCGATGATCGACGAGGGGCTCACCCCCAACTGGACAGCCCAGGTCAGGGTGGACGTGGCCAAGGACAAGGAGCTCCTCGACCTCATGAAGAAGTCCGGGTGCCACACCGTGTACATAGGGCTCGAGTCCATAAACCCGGAGACCCTCAAGATATACAACAAGAAGCAGTCCGTCGAGGACATCGAGTGGTGCATAAACGAGCTCCATCGAAACAGCATCCGCATCCACGGGATGTTCGTCTTCGGCTCGGACATGGACACGGTGGATACCATACGCCAGACCGTAAGGTTCGCGAAGAAGATGGACCTCGAGACGGTACAGTTCCTCATACTAACGCCTCTTCCCGGGACCAGGTGTTTCGACGACCTCGAGAAGGAGGGGCGGATAGTGTCGAAGGACTGGGCCCTCTACGACGCGCACCACGTCCTGTTCACGCCCAAGCTCATGAACTACTACGAGCTCCAGTCCGAGACCTTAAGGGCCACCCGTGAGTTCTACTCCATGTGGCAGATAATGAAGAGGTTCGCCAGAGGGGACCTCTTCAACGTGAGCCTCAAGACTTACGGTCGCAACATCGCCAAGACGTGGGTCAAGAAGAACCAGTACTTCGTGGACTACACCAAGACGCTCACTGGCGCGGGCCGGACCATAGAGCTCGCCGCCAAGAAGGTCGCCGACGACGTAAAGGAAAAATTCCAGCAGATAGAACTCTCCAGGACGGCCGCGCACACCAAAACACACTGAAAGCTTTGGGAGTATACCATGAGGAAAAACATTCCGACGTTGATTCTCTCGATAGCCCTGCTCTGCCCCGTACTCTCCGTCTACGCCTGGGGCATGACCAGGACGCCCGAAGACCGGGGCCCCTCTTCGAACGTCTCTTACACGGACGCCTTCTCGCAGTTCCGGGGCCGGGCCTGCCGGGAGACACCCGGGGGCGAGCACTCCAGGGGGGAGGCCGGCATCGGTCTTTTTGCCTCCGATAAAGGCCTCTTCGGGGCCTGCGCCGGCGACGAGGGCACGCTGCCCGTCGTACCCGTGGTCGTAAACGACTCCGTCGAGTCCTTCTTGAAATATTTTCAGACCACCGGCAGAAAACACTTCGAGCGGTGGCTTGCGAGGGCCGAGGGCTATGACGCCCTCGTAAAGAGCATCCTCCGGCAGGAGGGCCTTCCCGAAGACCTCTTCTATATAGCCTTTATCGAGAGCGGGCTCAACCCGAAGGCAAGGTCGAACCGAGACGCGGTGGGGATGTGGCAGTTCATAAAGCCCACCGCGGTGAGGTACGGCCTCAGGGTGGACTGGTGGGTCGACGAGAGGATGGACCCCGAGAAGGCCACGCTCGCCGCCGCGGGATACTTCAAGAGCCTCTATGAGAGGTTCGGCTCCTGGTACCTCGCCGCCGCGGGTTACAACGCCGGAGAGGGCAGCGTCATGAGGGCCATCAAGCGCCACGACTCCACTGACTTCTGGGAGCTCGCCAAGCACAAGGGCATCCTCGGCAGAGAGACCCGCCAGTACGTGCCCAAGTACCTCGCCGCGATGCTCATCGCCAAGGACCCCGAGCGCTACGGCTTCTACGAACTCGAATACTCCGGGGCCGTATCCTACGATAAGGTGACCATACCCCATGTAACCGACCTGAGGGTCATAGCCAGTAGCGCCGGCATAACCGTGGAAGACGTGCAGAGCCTCAACCCCGAGCTCCTTCGCTGGTTCACGCCCCCTGGCTACGATAACTACGAGCTTAAACTCCCCGCCGGCACCCTTGAGAGGTTCAACGAGAACTTCGCGAAAATCCCTCCCCCCGAAAGGGTTCGTTTCCAGAGGCACAGGGTAAAGCCCGGGGACACCCTCTGGGGTATAGCGAAGAGATACGGCACGAGCGTCAAACCCATCCTCTATCTCAACGACCTGAAGAACCCCAAGAGCATAAAGCCCGGGAATATAATAATCGTGCCGGTGAGGGCCGAGAAGGGCCTTGACGTGGTCCTCGTAAGCTGGGCGCTCCACGGCTGATCTTTACC
>DATEAM010000145.1:0-23317 GCA_035288385.1 Thermodesulfobacteriota bacterium | reverse complement strand
GAAGCTTCCCGAGGGCACCGAGATGGTGATGCCCGGAGACAACGTGAACCTGGACGTGGAGCTCATAATGCCCATAGCCATGGAGGAGGGCCTGAGGTTCGCCATCCGCGAGGGAGGCAGGACCGTGGGCGCCGGGGTGGTTACACAGGTAGTGGAGTAGGGTAAACCTTAAAGTAGAATCGAAAGGTACGGAGTCACAAGGGTGGACAATCAGAAGATAAGGATAAGGCTCAAGGCCTTTGACCACAGACTGCTCGACAGGTCCGTAAAGGAGATTGTGGAGACGGCCAGGAGGACAGGTGCGAGGATTAAGGGCCCTATACCCCTGCCCACGCGGATAAACAAGTTCTGCGTGCTCCGTTCCCCTCACGTGGACAAGAAGAGCAGGGAGCAGTTCGAAATACGCACCCATAAGCGGCTCATGGACATCATGGAGCCCACGCAGAACACCGTTGACGCCCTCATGAAGCTCGACCTCCCGGCGGGCGTCGACGTGGAGATAAGGCTCGACTGATGGGGGCTTGATCGGGGCAGGAAGGGCTAAAGGGGCAGTGGGGGCCAAAAGGGGGCAGCGGGTGGCAAGGGGGTGGCAGGGGTGGGCCAGGGGTGGGGGAGGGGGCGCAAAACCCCCGGCAAAACCCCCGGACGAGAGTGCCTCGGGAATATTTTTGAAGTCAAGTGTGATAAAATTCTTTAATACGGACAAGACATAAAGAGATGATAGAAGGAATTTTCGGAAAAAAAATAGGGATGACCCACATCTTCTCGGACGACGGCACCCAGGTGCCCGTAACGGTCATACAGACCGAGCCCTGTTTCGTCGTCCAGCGCAAGACCTCTGAGCGCGACGGCTACGAGGCAGTCAAGCTCGGCGCAGGCGAGAAGAGGGAGAAGAACACCTCGATGCCGATGCGCGGAGTTTTCAAGAAGGCCGGCACCCCGAACCTCTATCACCTCGCGGAGCTCGGCTGCGACCCCGACGACAAGTACAGGCCGGGCGAGACCGTCAAGTGCTCCGACGTCTTCGAGGTGGGTGATATGGTAGACGTCTCTGGCAGGTCCAAGGGAAAGGGTTTCCAGGGCGCCGTCAAGAGGTGGGGCTTCAGCGGCGGGCCCGCCTCACACGGCTCTATGCACAACAGGGGCCCCGGCTCCATAGGGCAGAGCTCTTACCCCTCGAGGGTCTTCAAGGGGATGAAGATGGCAGGCCATATGGGTGACGCTACCGTCACGGTGCAGAACCTCAAGATAGTGGATATAAAACCCGATGAGAATATTCTGCTCGTAATGGGCGCCGTACCGGGGCCCGTAAACAGCTATATGCTCATAAAGAGGTCGCTCAAGAAGGGTATCAAGAGGACGCCCGAAAAAAAAGAGGGTGAAGAGAAGGCAATCTGATGCAGGCAGATCTTTTAAATAAAGAAGGCAAGTCCGTCTCCAGGGTCGAACTCGACAAGGATATCTACGAGGGCGAGGTTAACGAGAACCTCTTCTACGAGGTCGTGAAGATGCAGCTCGCCAACCGCAGGCGCGGGACCGCGAGCACCAAGGACCGAAGCGAGGTAAGCGGCGGCGGCAGGAAACCATGGCGCCAGAAAGGCACGGGCAGGGCCCGCTCCGGCTCCTCCAGGTCTCCCATCTGGAGGCACGGCGGGGTGGTCTTCGGCCCCAGGCCGAGGGACTATTCCTACAAGGTCCCGAGGAAGGTGAGGAAAGAGGCGATCAAGTCCGCCTTGAGGCTAAGGGCCAGGGACGGTAACCTGAAGGTCTTCGACGCCCTCGCCTTCGACGAGCCGAAGACCAGAAAGGCCGTCGAGCTCTTTCGCAACTCGGGGCTCGCAAACGCCCTTATTGTCGTGGACGGCGAGAACACCTTCCTGAAGCTCGCCTCAAGGAACCTTAAGGACTTCAAGGTCATCGACGTGGGCGGCATAAACGTATACGACATGCTCAATTACGAGAATCTCGTCTTTACGAAGAGCTCTCTTGAGAAGGTCGAGGCGATGGTAAGATGAAAGACATTTTCAATACGATAAAGGCCCCGGTTATAACCGAGAAGAGCATGCACAAGACCGCCGAGGGCAACAAGGTGGTCTTCTGGGTGGACCCCTCGGCCACCAAGGGGGATGTTAAGGAGGCCGTTGAGAAGATCTTTAACGTCAAGGTCCTCGACGTGAACACCCAGAGGGTGGCCGGCAAGATTAAGCGCATGGGGCGTTTTGCCGGAAGGCGGCCGACGAGGAAAAAGGCATACGTGACCCTCAAGGAGGGCGACAGGATAGGGCTCTTCGAGGGAGTTTAGCATCTAAGGTAGATCCATGGCACTCAAAAAATATAAACCCACTTCCAGCGGCATGAGGACGAAGACTACCGTGGACTTCTCCGGGCTTACCGATAAGGCCCCGGAGAGGAAGCTCCTTAGTCCCAAGAAGCGCAGCGGTGGTCGGAACAACCAGGGCCGCGTCACCACGCGTTGGATAGGCGGGGGGCACAAACAGCGCTACAGGTTGATCGACTTCAGGAGGGACAAGCACGATATCCCTGCAAAGGTAGCCTCAATCGAGTACGACCCCAACAGGAGCGCCAATATAGCTCTCCTCCATTACGCCGACGGCGAGAAGCGCTACATACTCGCCCCGCTGGACCTTAAGGTGGGAGACACCGTCGTGTCGGGCTCCGATGCCGACATAAGGCCAGGGAACTCGCTGCCGCTTAAATCGATACCTCTCGGTACCTTCGTCCACAATATCGAGATGAAGGTGGGAAAGGGCGGCCAGATGGTCAGGAGCGCTGGCGGATACGCGCAGCTCATGGCCAAGGAGGGCGATTACGCCACCTTAAAGCTCCCCTCGAGCGAGGTAAGGCGCGTGTTCCAGAAATGTTTCGCCACGGTGGGACAGCTCGGTAACCTGGACCACGAAAACGTGACCATAGGCAAGGCCGGAAGAAAGCGCTGGCTCGGGAAGCAGCCCAAGGTGAGGGGAGTGGCAATGAACCCTGTCGACCACCCCCACGGTGGAGGCGAGGGTAGGAGCAAGGGCGGAAACCATCCCTCCAACCCATGGGGCCTTCCCACCAAGGGCTACAAGACGCGCAAGAAGAAAGAGTCCGACAGGTATATAGTCTCAAGGAGGAAGTAACCGGTGCGTTCACTCAAAAAAGGTCCTTTTATAGACAACCACCTCGAGGACAAGGTCAACAAGGCCGTTGAGTCCAAGAGCAAGAAGGTGATAAAGACGTGGTCGAGGAGGTCGATGATAACCCCGGAGATGGTGGGCCTCACGATCGCAGTGCACAACGGCAAGAAGTTCATCCCCGTGTTCGTAACCGAGAACATGGTGGGCCATAAACTCGGGGAGTTCTCTCCCACGCGCACCTTCCACGGACACTCGGGCCTTAAAAAGGCGAAGGTGCCGGGACCGAAGGGATAATAAGTCATGGAATCGAGGGCCACGGCAAAATACATAAGGGTCTCACCCCAGAAGGCGCGCCTTGTGGTCGACCTTATAAGGGGAAAGAAGGTCGACGAGGCGCTGAGCATATTGAATTTCTCCTCGAAGGCCGTCAGCAGAGACGTCGCCAAGACGTTGAAGAGCGCCATGGCGAACGCCGAGAACACCAAGAACCTCGACCTGGACAGGCTTTACGTAAAGATAGCCTTCGTGGACCAGGGCCCCACATTAAAGCGCATGAGCTCGCGGGCCATGGGCAGGGGGGTCCTCATAAAGAAAAGGTCGAGCCACATAACTATCGTGCTTGACGAGGCGTAAGATTCTTAACCGGTAATTCAGCCGAAAGACAGGGAGGTTTTTTTGGGTCAGAAGGTTCATCCTATAGGTTTCAGGGTCGGGATATCCAGGGACTGGGTCTCGCGGTGGTACGGAGAGAAGAACTACTCGGAGTTTCTCCACGAAGACCTCAGTATCCGGAACTTCATCAAGAAGAGGCTCTATCACGCCGGGATAGCCATGATAGAGATAGAGAGGACTACGAACAACATCAGGGTTATAATTAAGACCTCGAGGCCCGGAATAGTAATCGGCAAGCGAGGGGCCGAGATTGACATAATGAAAAAACAGCTCGTCGGGCTTACCGGGAAAAGCATAAACCTCGACATAGTGGAGGTGAGAAGGCCCGATACCGACGCGCAGCTTGTGTCCGAGAACGTCGCCCTTCAGCTCGAGCGAAGGGTCTCCTTCAGGAGGGCCATGAAAAAGGCCGTGACCGGTTCGATAAGGATGGGCGGCCAAGGCATCAAGATAATGTGCTCGGGCCGCCTCGGTGGCTCCGAGATAGCCAGGACCGAGTGGTACAGGGAGGGGAGGGTGCCTCTCCATACTTTGAGGGCCGATATAGACTACGGGTTCGCCGAGGCGAAGACCACTTACGGCATCATAGGGGTAAAGGTCTGGATATACAAGGGCGAGATTTCCACGAAGGGCCCGGTTGCCGGTGAAGCCGCCGGTGCACAGAAGAGCGGGTAAAGCGATATGTTAACGCCAAAGAAGGTAAAATTCAGGAAACAGCAGAGGGGCAAAAGGAGGGGGGTGGCCCTGAGGGGCTCTGCCCTCGACTTCGGCGCCTACGGCCTCAAGGCCACCGAGTGCGGCTGGCTCTCCACGCGCCAGATAGAGGCAGCGAGGATCGCCATGACGCGCTATATAAAAAGGGGCGGGAAGATCTGGATAAGGGTCTTTCCCGACAAGCCGGTCACCAAGAAGCCGGCGGAGACGCGCATGGGCAGCGGCAAGGGGAGCCCCGAGGACTGGGTGGCCGTTATAAAGCCCGGCAGGATAATCTACGAGATGGAAGGGGTTGATGAGAGCGTGGCAAGAGAGGCCTTCAGGCTCGCGGCCCACAAGCTCTCCCTGGCCACCAAGTTCGTAAAGAGGGAAGCCTTATGAAAACTTCCGAAGTGCGCGATATGACGATCGATGAGATTAAGACCAAGGAAGGCGAGCTAAGGCGCGAGCTCTTTAACCTGAGAATGCGCCACACCACCGGGCAGCTCGAAAACCCCCTCAAGCTCCGTTTGTTGAGAAAGGATATCGCCAGGATGAAGACCGTTATTGCAGAGAAGGAGAGGGGGGGTTAGTATGGCTGGAGCGGAGACCCGGAGAAAGAGGCTCGTGGGCAGCGTGCTCAGCGGAAAGATGGACAAGACCGTGGTCGTGAGCGTAGAGAGGCTTACGAAGCATCCCCTCTACGGCAAGTATATGAAAAGACGCGTCAAGTACTCGGCCCATGACGAGAAGAACGAGTGCGGGCTCGGGGACAGGGTGGTTATAGTCGAGACGCGCCCTCTTAGCAAGACCAAGAGGTGGCGCGTAGAAGAGGTCCTGGAGAAGGCGAAATGATAAGCATGAGGACGAGACTCGGGGTCGCGGACAACTCCGGCGCCAAAAAGGTCGCGTGCATAAAGGTAGTCGGGGCCTCGAACAAGACCTTCGCGCGCATTGGAGACGTGATAGTAGTAAACGTCAAGGAGGCGGTCTACGACTCCAAGGTCAAGAAGGGCGACGTCGTGAGGGCCGTGGTTGTCAGGACCGTCAAGGAGACCAGGAGAAGCGACGGCTCATATATAAGGTTCGACGAGAACTCCGTTGTGATAGTAAACAAGGATAACGAACCGATAGGGACAAGGATATTCGGGCCCGTGGCCAGGGAGCTTAGGGCCAAGAAGTTCATGAAGATAGTGTCGCTCGCACCCGAGGTTCTATAGCACCAGGGGGTCCACCGGACGGCCTCCACCCGGATGTATCAAGAAAGGCAGTGTCCTGAATGGCGGTAAATAAAAAAATGTCGGTAAGAAAGCTGAAGATAAAAAAAGACGACCAGGTGATGGTAGTAAGCGGCAAGGAACGGGGCAAGACAGGCAAGATCGTGCGCGTCATTCCCGACAAGGCCGCAGTCATCGTCGATAAGCTGAACATGGTCAAGCGCCACCAGAAACCCTCCCAGAAGTACAAGCACGGGGGTATCATCGAGAAGGAGGCGCCCATATCCATATCGAACGTGCAGGTCCTGTGCGAAAAGTGCAAGGGTCCGGTACGGCTCGGCAGAAAGACCCTCGGCGAGGGGAAAATGGTCAGATACTGCAGGAAGTGCGGTGAGGTTATAGACAGATGACACCGAGGCTTAAGGAGACTTACAGGAACGAAGTGGTGCCCGCGTTGACCAAGGAGTTCAACTACCCCAACAGTATGCGGGTGCCACGGCTCGAAAAGATCGTGGTGAACATGGGGCTCGGCGAGGCGGTCAGCGACATCAAGGTCATCGATGCGGCCACAAAGGACCTGACCGCCATAACGGGACAGAAACCCGTCGTCACCAAGGCGAAGAAGTCCATTGCGACCTTCAAGCTCAGGGCCGGCATGCCCATCGGGTGCATGGTCACCCTGAGGGGCGCGCACATGTACGAGTTCTTCGACCGCCTCGTGAACTTTACCGTGCCAAGGATAAGGGACTTCAGGGGACTCGGCGACAGGTCCTTCGACGGCAGGGGCAATTATACGCTCGGCATAAGGGAGCAGATAATATTCCCGGAGATAGAGTACGACAAGATAGACAGGATAAGGGGCATGAACATCACGATCTGCACGACGGCCCCGACGGACGAGGAGGCAAAGGCTCTGCTGAAGGCCCTTGGAATGCCCTTTACAGCTTGATATAATAGGGGATTGCGCGCCCTGTTCAGGGGGCCCGTCTTTAACTTAACGATGTCTCGGCAGCAACCGGAGGTTTTGGTTTGGCAAAAAAGTCTCTCATAGCGAAGGCCAAAAGGAAGCAGAAGTTCAAGGTCAGGGATTACAACCGCTGTCCCATCTGCGGGAGGTCCCGGGCCTATTACAGGAAGTTCGACATGTGCAGGATATGCCTGAGGAAGATGGCCCTCAAGGGCGAGCTCCCAGGGATGATGAAATCAAGCTGGTAATTAAAGGGGTTTGTAACCATGACTATGACCGATCCCATCGCGGACATGCTTACGAGGATTAGAAACGCCGTAGGGGCCCAGCACGCCGAGCTGGTGATGCCCTCGTCCAGTGTAAAGCAGGATATCGCAAGGATACTCAAGGAAGAGGGCTACATAAAGGACTTCAGCGTTTCAAAGGAAGGCAACAAGGCCTTCATAAAGATTCGACTGAAATACTCGGCTGACAAGAAGAATGTCATAACGAGCATAAAGAGGGCGAGCCGCCCGGGACTCAGGAGATACTTGCCCGGCCGCGAGATCCCCAGGGTCCTTAACGGCCTCGGTATAGCCATCATCTCCACATCGAGGGGCGTTATGACGGACTCCAAGGCCCGGGAGCTCGGAGTGGGCGGAGAGATAATCTGTACGGTCTATTAACGTAAAAGGTGCAAGGGATGTCAAGGATAGGCAAACTGCCGATAGAAATCCCCTCGGGGGTCAAGGCCTCAGTAGAGGCAACCACAGTCCACGTCAAGGGGCCCAAGGGGGCGCTCTCCCTGGAGGTGAGGCCCGGGATAATCGTGGAGGTAAAGGGGTCCGCCATCGAGGTGAAGAGGGTTGACGACGAGAGGCTCTCCCGTGGCCTCCACGGCCTCACTCGCACCCTTATCGCGAACATGGTCACCGGAGTCCACCAGGGCTTTGAGAAGAAGCTCGAGATAGTGGGCGTGGGCTACAGGGCCGAGGTAAAGGGAGATACCATAAACCTCTTGCTCGGCTACTCACACCCCATTCAATACAAGCTGCCCGAGGGCATCTCGGCCGCCGTGGAGAAACAGACAGCGGTGACGATTAAGGGCTCGGACAAACAGCTCGTGGGACAGGTGGCCGCCGACATACGCGCGATGAGAAAGCCCGAACCATATAAAGGAAAAGGCGTTAAGTACGCAGGCGAGATAATACGCCGCAAGGCGGGCAAGGCCGCGAAAGGCGCCGGAGGTTAATGGCCATGGCAGTAGCCGGGAAGAAACTTGGCGGCTGGGAGAGAAGGAAGCGCCGCGTAAGGAACAAGGTGCTCGGCACCCAGGAGCGTCCGCGCTTGAGCGTTTACAGGTCCAACAAGCATATCTACGCTCAGATTATAGACGACACGGTTTCAATGACCTTGGCCGCCGCATCCACGGCGAGCGAGGCGATAGCCGAAGAGACCAAGGGGATGAAAAAGACCGATGCCGCCAAAAAAGTGGGGGAGCTCATCGGCAGGGCCGCGAAAGTCAAGGGCATAGAGCAGGTCGTCTTCGACAGGAGCGGCTACATCTACCACGGCAGGGTCAAGGCCGTCGCCGATGGGGCGAGAGAGGCCGGCCTCAAGTTCTAACCCGGGGCCCTGGGGCTGTCGGACCTGGCGGGCAGGTTGCTTGAAAAAGCACCTGACCAGATTGGTTTTAGGATAAGGTTTTTAAGACAATCAGTTTCATCACAGGGTTTTTCAAGGAGGTTATTTTTGGAAAAGAGTGGCGAGGGGGAACTCAGAGATAAGCTCGTTTACCTCAACAGGGTCGCCAAGGTCGTAAAGGGCGGAAAGCGTTTCAGCTTCAACGCCATAGTCGTAGTGGGCGACGGACGGGGACGCGTGGGGGCGGGGCTCGGAAAGGCCAACGAGGTCCCCGAGGCCATAAGAAAGGCGATAGAACAGGCCAAGAAGTCCCTGATCCGCGTGCCGATAATCGATGGCACGATACCTTACGAGGTCATGGGTTCCTACGGCGCGGGGAAAGTGCTTTTAAAGCCCGCGTCCCCGGGCACCGGCATCATAGCCGGAGGCGGGGTAAGGAGTGTGGTGGAGACGGCGGGCATCAAGAACCTGCTCACCAAATGCCTCGGCACCAGCAACCCCCACAACGTCGTAAAGGCCACCGTTGACGCCCTCATGCAGCTAAGGAGCGCGCAGACCATAGCCGAGCTCAGGGGCAAGTCCGTCGGGGAGATTGGATGATGGCAGGGAAAAAGGGTTCAAAACTGAAGGTCACGCTCACCAAGAGCGGTATAGGGTACAACTCCAGGCAGAAGAAGACCCTCCTGTGCCTCGGTCTTAGGAAGATGAACAGGCCCAGGGAGATCGCGGACACCCCCGAGGTAAGGGGGATGATAAAAAAAGTTGAGCACCTCGTTACCGTGGAGGAGCTTTAAAGGGTTTTAAAATGTGGTGCGGCCTGAAGTCTTCCCGGCCGCTTCCAGGGACATGAAAAGGGTCAGAAAATGCTTGACAGACTCAAACCCCCGAAGGGGTCGATAAAGAAGAAAAAGAGGGTGGGCCGCGGACACGGCTCTGGCCACGGAAAGACCTCTGGCAAGGGCCATAAGGGCCAGAGCGCGAGGTCCGGGGGGAACATAAAACCAGGATTCGAGGGCGGTCAGATGCCTCTGCAGAGGAGGCTTCCCAAAAGGGGGTTTACCAACATATTCGCCGTCAGGAACCGCACCGTCAACATAGGTGATATCGCCGGAAAATTCTCCTCCGGAGAGACCGCCGACCCGGGCACAATCCTCGAAAGGGGTCTCCTCAGCAGGAAGAAGGGCCCCCTTAAGGTCCTTGGAGGCGGCGAGATAAAGGTGGCCCTCACCGTGAAGGCGGACGTGTTCAGCAAGTCGGCCGTCGAGAAGATAGAGGCCGCGGGCGGAAAAGCGGAGGTAATATAGTTGGCGGCCTTGACTTCCAATATAAGCAAGGTCCCCGAGCTAAACCGCAGAATCATAATAACGCTTATATTGCTGGCTATTTTCAGGGTCGGGGTCTTTATACCCACTCCAGGGATCGACGCCGGGGCGCTCTCCGAGTTCTTCAAGTCCGCAAGCGGCACGCTCCTCGACTTCGCCACGATGTTTACCGGGGGGGCCCTCGAGAGGTTTTCCGTATTCTCGCTGGGCATAATGCCCTATATCAGCGCGTCGATCATCCTGCAGCTCCTTACCGTCGTCATACCGCAGCTTGAAAAACTCTCGAAGGAGGGCGAACAGGGAAGAAGAAAGATAACCCAGTACACAAGGTACCTTACGGTTGTCCTGAGCGTCGTACAGTCCATGATGATAGCCGTCGGGCTCGAGAGCATGAGCGGGCCGGCGGGCGAGGCCATAGTCCTGAACCCGGGCTGGGCTTTCAGGTTCATGACCATGATAACGCTCACATCGGGCACCGCCTTCCTCATGTTTCTCGGCGAGCAGATAACGGAGCGCGGCGTGGGCAACGGTATCTCGTTAATAATATTCGTGGGGATCGTGGCCAACCTGCCCTCGGCCCTGTACAACACCTTCAGCCTCGTCAGGGTCGGCGAGATGAGCCCCGTTTTCGTCATCTTCCTCTTAATGCTCATTATAGCCGTGGTGGCCTTCATAGTCTTCGTGGAGATGGGCCAGAGACGAATCCCCATTCAGTACCCCAAGAGGGTGGTGGGCAGAAGAATAATCGGAGGGGGAACGCAGCACCTGCCGTTGAAGCTCAACACGGCGGGCGTCATACCCCCCATATTCGCCTCTTCGATTATGATATTCCCCGCCACCATCGTCAACTTTATAGATGTGCCGATAATGAAAGGGGTCGCCGAAAGCCTTAACCCCACCGGGCTTATTTACAACGTCCTGTACGTTGGTTTTATAATATTTTTCACCTATTTTTATACGGCCGTGCAGTTCAACCCCAAGGACGTGGCCGAGAACCTCAAGAAGTACGGGGGGTTCGTCCCTGGCATAAGGCCCGGGGCCCACACTGCCGATTACATAGACGCGCTCCTTTCGAGGCTTACGATCTGGGGGGCCCTTTATCTCTCGGCCGTGTGCGTGCTGCCACAGGTCCTTATATCCAGGTTCAACGCGCCATTTTACTTCGGTGGGACGGCGCTCCTTATAGTCGTCGGGGTCGCCATGGATACGGCTCAGCAGATTGAGTCCCACCTCCTTGCCAGGAGCTACGACGGACTCCTCAAGAAGGGAAAGGTCAAGGGTAGGGGCGCCTGATGAAAAACATTATACTGCTCGGACCCCCCGGGGCCGGAAAGGGCACCCAGGGAAAAACCCTCTCGGAGAGATTCAATATACCGCAGATTTCAACGGGCGACATACTCCGCGAGAACTTCCGTAACAAGACCCCGCTGGGTCTCGAGGCCAAGGGCTACATGGACAGGGGGGTGCTCGTCCCCAATGGAATAGTCGTGGGCATGGTGGTGGAGAGGATAAACCAGGATGACTGCTCCACCGGCGTTATACTCGACGGTTTCCCGAGAAACATCGCCCAGGCCGAGGCCCTCGACGCCACGTTGAATAAGATGGGGAAGAAGATAGACGTCGCGGTGGGCATCGGGGTGGAAAAAAAGGAGCTCGTCCGCAGGCTATCCGGAAGAAGGGTCTGCAGGAAGTGCGGCGCCAACTACCATGTGATATACAGCCCCCCGATGAACATCGGCGTGTGCGACCAGTGCGGGAGCGAAATCCACCAGCGCGACGATGACAGGGAAGAGACGATTATGGCGCGCTTGAAGGTATACGACGAGGAGACCCTGCCGCTGGTCGACTATTATAAGAACAGGGGACTGTATGTCGCCGTAAACGGAATAGGGGGCGTGGACCAGATCTCGACGTCCATCATAGAGATAATTGAGAAAGGAAGCAATAATACTTAAGACCCCCGAAGAGATCGAGAGGATGAAGGGGGCGAACCGTATCGTCTCCGAGGTCCTCGGCATACTCAGCGGACTCGTGAGGCCTGGCATTACGACCATGGACCTCGAGCGCTGCGCCGCCGAGGAGGTGGCCAGAAGGGGTGCCGCACCGGCCTTCAAGGGCTACAGGGATTATCCATACTGCCTGTGCACCTCAGTGAACGAGGAAGTCGTGCACGGCATGCCCTCTGAAAAAAAGGTCCTCGCCGAAGGGGACATATTGAGCATGGACTTCGGAGCGCTCTCAGAGGGCTACTACGGGGATGCGGCCGTCACGGTGCCCGTAGGCGAGATAAGCAAAGAGGCCCGGCGCCTCATAGACGTGGCACGGGAGTCCCTCGAAAGGGCGATAGAGGCCGCGAGGGTGGGTAACCGCCTCTTCGACATCTCGGCCGCCGTCCAGGGTTTCGTGGAGGCCGAGGGCTTTTCCGTGGTCAGAGACTTCGTGGGCCACGGCATAGGAAGAGAGCTCCACGAGCCACCCCAGGTCCCTAACTTTGGGAAACCGGGACGAGGCGTGAGGCTTAAACCCGGGATGGTCCTCGCCATAGAGCCCATGATAAACGCAGGGGGGTGCGAGACCGATGTCCTCGAAGACGGCTGGACCGCCGTAACTGCCGACGGAAGCCTCTCGGCCCACTTCGAGCACACCGTGGCCATCACCCCCGACGGGCCGTGTGTCCTTACCATGACGGCCGGGGTGGCGGGCCAACCGTGTTGAAAGGCCGGAGGCGAGAACGGTGGGGGGGCGGCGACGAAAGGGTCGTGCCGGCGGGGAAGGGACGGTTCGAGGCCTTGCGGACATTCAGGTAAGGGGAAATAACCAAGATGCCCAAGGAAGAGGCCATACAGGTCGAAGGCACGGTCACCGAGTGTCTGCCCAACGCCATGTTCAGGGTGGAGCTTGAGAACGGCCACAAGGTGCTCGCCCATGTCTCGGGAAAGATGAGGATGCACTTCATAAAGATACTCCCGGGGGACAAGGTGACGGTGGAGCTTTCCCCCTACGACCTTACGAGAGGCAGGATAACCTACAGGTCCAAGTAGGACCCGCTCTAAATCAATGTGCAGGGCATCAGCAGGGTGTCCCGGACGGTGAGAAGACAATGAAGGTAAGAAGCTCGGTAAAAAAGATGTGCGCTAAATGCAAGATCGTAAAGCGCCACGGCGTTGTAAGGGTGGTCTGTACAAACCCGAAGCACAAGCAGCGCCAGGGTTGAGTCGCGGGTGCGGTTCTAACCTGTCGCATAAATACCTGCATTGAAGTAAAAAAGGAGGGTTAAAGTTGGCAAGGATTGCCGGAATAGATCTCCCGAAGAACAAGAGGATAGACGTGGCCCTCACTCGGATCTTCGGCATAGGCACCAGCTCCGCGGCGAAGATACTCGAAGCGGCCCAGGTTGACCCTTCCATGAAGACCGCCGACCTTGCGGAGGCTCAGGTCGGGGCCATCAGGAAGGTCATCGACGGCAGCTACAAGGTGGAGGGTGACTTGAGGAAAGAGGTCCAGATGCACGTGAAGATGCTCATGGACATTGGCTGCTACAGGGGCTTGAGGCACAGGAAAAACCTGCCGGTAAGGGGCCAGCGCACCCACACCAACGCCCGCACGAGGAAGGGTCCGCGCAAGGGCGCGGTATCCATAAGGAAGGCCACATAAAAAATCCAACGGAGGCGTTTAGATGGCCAAGAAGGAAAAACGCGCGGTCTCAAAGGGCGTGGCTCACATCAAGTCCACGTTCAACAACACGATAGTAACGATATCCGACCCGGCTGGAAACGTCATCGCCTGGTCGAGCTGCGGGTCGCAGGGGTTCAAGGGTTCGAGGAAGGGCACCCCCTTCGCCGCCCAGGTAGCCGCTAACGCCGCGGCCAAGAAGGCGATGGACTTCGGCGTAAGGTCCGTTGACGTCTACATCAACGGACCTGGAGCGGGCAGGGAGGCGGCGTTGAGGGCGCTTCAGGCAGCCGGGTTCAGCATCGCGCTCATAAGGGACGTGACCCCTCTTCCCCATAACGGTTGCAGGCCGCCCAAAAGACGCAGGGTGTAGTCGGGTTTTTTTCAAGGGTCGGGTACGGCCACAGGCTCTCAGGAGTCAAACCCCGGACCCCGCAGACTAAAGAGGAGGAAAAGTATTTTGGCAAGGTACATAGGCTCAGTATGCAAATTATGCAGGCGCGAGGGCATGAAGCTCTTCTTCAAGTCCGACAGGTGTTTTACGGACAAGTGCTCCTTCGAAAGGAGGAGCTACGCACCGGGCCAGCACGGTCAATCGAGGAGCAAGATATCCGAGTACGCCCTGCAGCTGCGCGAAAAGCAGAAGGTAAAGCGCGTCTACGGGCTCCTCGAGACGCAGTTCAAAAAGACCTTCAGGGACGCGGACCGCATAAAGGGGATAACGGGCGAGAACCTGATATCGCTCCTTGAGAGGAGACTCGACAACGTGGTCTACAGGCTCGGTTTCGCCGGCAACAGGACAGAAGCGAGGGTACTCGTAAACCACGGCTTTTTCCTCCTGAACGGGCACAAGACCGATATATCCTCGTGCCGCGTTAAGGCTGGCGACGTCATAGAGGTGGCCGACAAGAAGAAAAAAAACGTGAAGTTCGTCGAGAACCTCAAGACCGTCGAGAGGCGCGGGATCCCCGGGTGGCTGAGCCTCGACAAGGAGCAGTTGAAGGGCACGGTAGTGAGGCTCCCTGGAAGAGAGGACGTGACGCTTCCGATAAACGAGCTCCTCGTAGTGGAGCTTTACTCGAAATAGGGGCGGCGCTTGACCCGGAAGGGCCTGCCTTTGAAGAAGGGCCTGCCTTTAAAGAAATTTACGTCAATCATATTTTTAACAAGGTGGGGGCATGATGCAAAAAAACTGGCGTGAGCTTATAAAACCGAAGAAGATCGAGGTTGATAAGGATACCCTGACCAAGACCTACGGCAAGTTTGTGGCGGAGCCCTTGGAGAGGGGGTTCGGCGTAACCCTTGGCAACTCCCTTAGAAGGGTGTTGCTCTCCTCGCTTCAGGGCGCCGCCGTCACCGCCGTCAAATTCGACGGTGTGCTCCACGAGTTCTCCACCATCCCGGGGGTAAAGGAAGACGTATCCGATATCATACTCAACCTCAAGAGCGTGAAGCTGAGGATGCACGGCGAGGGCCCCAAGACCTTGAGGATCGACAGCGCAGGCGGAGGCGAGATAACCGCAGGCGATATTGCGCACGACGATACCGTCGAGGTGTTGAACCCCGACCAGCACATAGCAACGGTATCAAAGGACGGCAAGCTCTCCTGCGAGCTTGTTGTGGACATGGGCAAGGGCTACCACCCCTCGGAGAGGAACAAGACCCCGGATATGCCCGTGGGCATGATTCCTATAGACTCCATCTTCCAGCCCGTTGTGAGGACGAACTTCAACATCACCCAGGCACGTGTGGGGCAGAGGACGGACTACGACAAGCTCACCCTCGAGGTCTGGACCACCGGGGCCATCGAGCCCCATGACGCGGTGGCCATTGCCGCGAAAATATTAAAGGACCAGCTCACGGTGTTCATTACCTTCGAAGAGGAGGAAGAGGCCGCGGCGGTAAGGACAGAGGATAAGCCCAGGTTCAACGACAACCTCTTCAAGACCGTAGACGAGCTGGAGCTCTCTGTGAGGAGCGCCAACTGCCTTAAGAACGCCGACATAAAGTATATCGGCGAGATGGTCCAGAGGACCGAGCAGGAGATGCTCAAGACCAAGAACTTCGGACGCAAGTCGCTAAATGAGATCAAGGAGATACTCAGGGGCATGGGGCTCGATTTCGGCATGAAGGTCGAGGGCTTCCCTCCGAGGAAGGAACTCGACGATATGCACATGGAGCAGAAAGAATCCGCTTAAGAGGTTTTTACTGATGAGACATAACAGGGACGAAAAGAGATTCAGCAGGACTTCGGGGCACTTAAGGTGCATGCTCGCCAATATGACCAACGACCTTATCAGCTCGGGCGCAATCAGGACCACGACCCCCAAGGCCAAACTTCTCAGACGGTATGCCGAAAGGATGATAACGCTCGGCAAAAAGGGCACGCTGGCCTCCCGTCGCCGCGCCATGGCGTTTATGAGGAGCAAGACGGCGGTAACGAAGCTCTTCGCCGACGTGGCCCCCAAGTTCATGGACAGGAACGGCGGTTACACGAGGATACTGAAGCTCGGCTTCAGGCCCGGCGACTGCGCGCCCATGTCGAGGATCGAGCTCGTCGAGGCCAGGGTCGAGGAAGCCACGCCAAAGACCGCCAAGGCAAGGGCGAGGAAGAAACCCGTTAAGAAGTCGGCGGCCAAAGAGGCCAAACCCAAAAGGGCGAGAAAGACAGCGAAGGAGAAAGAGGCCGAGTAATCTTAAGGCGCCTGACAGGCTCAAAGAAAAAAGCAAGGACGCTTCTTCCGTCCTTGCTTTTTTAATTTCCTCTGTCAAGGAAACCCTCAATCCTCCACGTTCTTGAACCTGTATGACAATACGACGTCGTCTTTTACGACGATCTCGAGAGTCGCCGTCTTCTTTTCGCTCCGGGACTTGTTCTCCACTATGCCTCCGACGTATGTGGGGGTCTTGGTCTCTTTAAAGACGTAGAACAGCCTTTCCCTGTCGCCTTCGTATTTCGTATTCGTCGGCTCCCCGAATAGCTCCACCACATCGGCCCTCGTGGTGCTGCCGGCCTTTATGTTGAGGACCTGGTCCCTTTCGAGCCTGGTGCCTTCGGTCCTTACCGCCACGCCCGTGCACCCTATGAGCGCCACCGCCATTGCTGTCACGAAAAACCTCTTCATCGGCCCCTCCCTTTCTATGGTTAAAACCAGGAATGTACGGTCAAGCCCCGGCCACCCCGTCGCGGTTCTTGTTCTTCACCTTGTACATGGCGTTGTCCGCCAGGTGTATAAGGTCGTTCTTGTCCTTTGCGTCCACGGGGTACGAGGCCACCCCGAAGCTTGCGGTCAGTTTGCAGTTTATCCCCTCCTCCGTGAGGAATACGGCATCCTTTATCACCCTCCTGAGCTTCTCGGCCACAAGGAGTGCGTTCTCCTTGGACGTCTCGGGCATGACTATGATGAACTCGTCCCCGCCGTAGCGGAAGGCCATGTCTATGCTCCTCACACTCGCCTCGAGGAGCCTGGCGACCTCGGTAAGGAGTTTGCTGCCGCACAGGTGTCCGTAGTTGTCGTTTATGTTCTTGAAGTAATCGAGGTCTATGAAGAGCATGGAGAGGTCGTACTTGAACCTCCGGGCCCTCTCCACCTCGCTCTCCAGACGGCTGTGGAGGTACCTGGGGTTGAATAGTTTCGTAAGGTCGTCCTTGATGCTAAGCTCGTGGACGCGTTTGAGGAAGGCGGCGTTCTCAATGGCTATGGCCGTATAGTCGGCTATGGTAGTGAGCAAAAGCATGTCCTCCTCGCCGAACGCTTCGCCTTCGTGCCTGTTAAGGAGCTCTATGACCCCGAGGCACTTGCCCCTGGTCACAAGGGGCAAGCAGATTATGGAGTGGGTCTTGAAGTTCGTTATGCCGTCCACCTTCTTGCAATACCTCTTGTCCTTGCTAACGTCAGGGACGAAGATGGGCTTTTTCTCCCTGGCCACCCATCCGGCTACCCCTTCGCCGATCTTGAGCCGCATGTCCTTGAGCTTCTCCGAGCCCTCGCCGACGGCGATCTCGAAGGTCAGTTCCTCTCCATCCTCGGAAACGAGCAGGAGCGACCAGTTCCCGGGGTGAAACAGCTCGCTTATCTTCTCCATGACGATATTGAGTATTTCCTTGAGGTCAAGGGAAGATGTGATGGCTTTTCCTATCTCATTGAAGGTGGCGAGCTGGGAGATTCTCTGGAGGGTTTCTTTTGTTTTCGCGGGGTTATGTCCCATGGGCCTTTGGGGTTCGATTCAGATGTCTGAATAATATAACGCATAAAAGCCAAAAAATCAACCGTTTTGGGGGGTTGCCGGGCCCGCCGGGGGGGGGCGGAAAAAATCCCTTGCGAAGAAAAACCATAGTTGTTAATATTGAATATTAAAACCTTGACCACAAACCCAAGGAGGACCGTCTAAATGAAGGAAGGCATACATCCCGTTTACGAGGAGGCGACCGTGCACTGCGCGTGCGGAAGCGTGATAAAGACGCGCTCGACGAAAAAGGACATTTCCGTTGAGATTTGCTCCAGCTGCCACCCCTTTTACACGGGGACCCAGAAGCTCGTTGACACGGCCGGGAAGATTGAGAAGTTCGAGAGGAAGTACAGAAGAAAAAAGCAATGACCGGGAGGGCCCGCTGTGAAGGTGACTCTCCTCAATTCCACCCCCGACCCTGAGGTGACCATTGCCATGGCCGCAAGGCTGTGCTATTCCGACGCCACCGTCGAAGAGCTCAAAGACAAGGTCAAGAAAATCTCGATAGAAAAATTTCTCGGCAAAATCATAAAGATGGGGCACCTCTCCGTCCTTGAGCACGCCGGCTTCACCTTCGGCGTGGAGGGCATATCGAGGGCGACGTCCCACCAGCTCGTGCGCCACCGTCTCGCCTCGTACTCTCAGCAGAGCCAGCGCTACGTGAAGTTCTTTCGTCCCGAGTACGTTACCCCGGATACGATCAACCTGGACCCGGAGAAGAAAAAACGCTTCGAAGGCGAGATACGTCGCATATACGCACTGTATAAGGAGCTCGTGGACGAGGGGGTCCCCGCCGAGGACGCCCGCTACATACTCCCCAACGCCGCGTGCACGAAGATAATAGTTACCATGAACGCCCGTGAGCTCCTCCATTTCTTCAGGCTCCGGTGCTGCGAGAGGGCCCAGTGGGAGATAAGGGAGATGGCTACGAGGATGCTCGAGCTCGCCAAGAAAAAGGCGCCCTTCGTCTTCAGGTACTCAGGGCCGGCCTGCGTGGAAGGCCCCTGCAGCGAAGGGGAGATGACGTGCGGAAAGCCCGGGGAGATAAGAAAAAAATTCAGGAGCTTATGATCCGGGGGGGACCTTCCCGAATAAAGGTTTTATGCCGGATTTAATCGTGCACCATTAGTATGGAAATGCTAATGTGGCCGCAAAAACCTCGATGCCCTTTTGTTAAGGCGCAAAGGCCCCCTTCCAGGGACTTGAGGTTTTTAAAGAGAGTTTTAGAGGGCCTTTTTAAAAAAGGGTTTTTCAAGGAGTAAGGATGATAAAGGGAAGGCTTTTAGGGATAGAAAAGAGGTACAACGATCTCTCCATGCTCCTGGCGAAGCCCGAGGTCTTGGCCGACCAGGAGTCCTATCAGAGGTACGCCAGAGAGCACTCGTCTCTTACCGGCATCGTGGACGCCTTCAGGGCCATGGAGAAGATAGACCTGGAAATAGAGGAGTATAAAGGCGCTCTCTCCGGGAAGGACGAGGAGCTGAGGGAGCTCGCCAAGGAGGAGATCCCGGCCCTCGAGGCCAGGAGAGAGGAGCTTGCGAAAGCCCTCAAGGTGATGCTTCTGCCGAAGGACCCCAACGACGAGAAGAGCGTCATACTCGAGATAAGGGCGGGCGCCGGGGGCGATGAGTCGGCGCTCTTCGCCGCCGAGCTCTTCAGGATGTACTCCCGGTACGCCGAGGTCATGGGCTGGAAGGTGGATGTATTGAGCTCCAACCCCACTGGTCTTAACGGCTTGAAGGAGATAATAGCCGTAATAGAGGGCCGCGGCGCCTACTCGCGTCTTAAGTACGAGAGCGGCGTTCACAGGGTCCAGCGCGTGCCCGAGACCGAGGCCTCCGGGCGTCGTCATACCTCGACCGCGACGGTAGCGGTGCTTCCCGAGGCCGAGGAGGTGGAGGTGGAGATAAAGCCCGACGAGCTCCGGGTGGACACCTTCAGGGCGGGGGGCCACGGCGGGCAGAACGTCAACAAGGTGGAGACGGCCGTGAGGATAACGCACTATCCCACGGGCCTCGTCGTATCCTGCCAGGACGAGAAGAGCCAGCACAAAAACCGCCAGAAGGCGATGAAGATACTCATGGCGAGGATACTCGACCTTAAGATTCAGGAACAGCAGAAGAGAATCGCCCAGGACCGCAAGACCCAGGTGGGCACCGGCGACAGGAGCGAGAAGATAAGGACCTACAACTTCCCTCAGAACAGGGTAACGGACCACAGGATGGGGCTTACCCTTTACAGGCTCACCGAGGTCCTCGACGGCGACCTCGGTGAGCTTACGGACAACATAATAGCCTATTACCAGACCGAGGCATTGAAGAGCGCGGAGGGCGCTGAGCCCGTATGACAACGGGTTCCTCAAGGAATTTTTTTCGGAATCGCTGACCCACTATGGATAGAATTGTTATCGAAGGCGGGAACCGGCTGGTGGGAGAGGTCTCGGTAAGCGGCGCCAAGAACGCGGTCCTGCCGCTGATGGCCGCATCCCTCCTTGTCGACGACTGGAACACCATAACCAACGTCCCCAGGCTCAAGGACATCGAGACCTTCAGGGACCTCCTTACCCACCTCGGCTCTGAAGTGGAGGTGGACCACGGCTCCGGCGTCATAAGGGCGAGGACGCGGGACGTGGCGGAGCCCGTAGCGCCTTACGAGATGGTAAAGACCATGCGGGCGTCGATCCTCGTGCTCGGGCCCCTGGTGGCGAGGTTCAAGAAGGCCAGGGTCTCTCTGCCGGGGGGCTGCGCCATAGGGGCGAGGCCCGTTGACCTCCATTTGAAGGGGCTTAAGAAGATGGGGGCCGATGTCTCCATAGACCACGGCTACGTGGTCGTTAAGGCCGCAAGGCTCAAGGGAGACAGGATATATCTCGACACCCCCACTGTCACGGGCACGGAAAACCTCATGCTCGCCGCGGTGCTGGCCGAGGGGAAGACGGTGATCGAGAACGCGGCCATGGAGCCCGAGGTAGTCTGCCTCGCCGACGCGCTTAACAGGATGGGGGCGCCCGTAACAGGAGCCGGCACCGACGAGATTGCCATAGAGGGGGTCGCCGAGCTCAAACCCTTTGAGATGGACGTTATACCAGACAGGATCGAGGCAGGCACCTTCATGGTAGCCTCGGCGATGACGAGGGGCAACGTCCTCATAAAGAACTGTCCCCACAGGAGCCTCGACGCCCTTAACATGAAATTGAAGGAGGCGGGCTCGGAGCTTAAGGTCGAGGAAGAGGGCTTCAGGGTGGTGGGAGACTGGCCCATAAGGAGCGTAGACGTAAAGACCATGCCGTACCCGGGTTTCCCCACGGACATGCAGGCACAGATGATGGCGATGATGACCGTGGCGAGCGGGCTTAGCGTCATAACGGAGACCGTCTTCGAGAACAGGTTCATGCACGTGGGGGAACTGAGGAGAATGGGCGCAGACATAAGCGTTGACGGAAGGTTCGCCGTGGTAAAGGGCGTTCGGGGCCTTTCCGCCGCCCCGCTCATGGCCACTGACTTGAGGGCGAGCGCCTCGCTCATACTCGCGGGGCTGGTGGCGGCGGGAAGGACCGAGATCTCGAGGATCTACCACCTCGACCGAGGCTACGATAGGATAGAGAAGAAGCTAAAGGCGCTCGGGGCCAACATAGAGAGGGTTAGCGAGTGAGACACACCCGGAAGGAAAGAAAGGCCTGGGAAGACACCCTTACGGTGGCTCTGCCCAAGGGCAGAATCCTCAAGGAGGCCCTCGAGATCTTCAAGGCCGCGGGGGTCGACCTCTCTGAGGTCCTCTCCGACGAGAGAAGACTCATCTTCGAGAGGCCCGAAGAACGCCTGAGGCTCATGGTCATAAGGAGCCAGGACGTGCCCACATACGTGGAGTACGGCGCGGCTGACCTCGGGGTAGCCGGAAAGGACGTGCTCTTCGAGCAGGCCCGCGACCTCTACGAACCCCTCGACCTCGGCATCGGCAGGTGCAGGATGGTGGTCGCCGAGCCCAAGGAGCTCGGCGCGAGAGACAACCCCGGGCAGTGGACGCACATAAGGGTGGCGACTAAATACCCGAACATAACGATGAAGCACTTCCTCGACAAAGGGGTGCAGGTGGAGATAATAAAGCTTTACGGCTCCATTGAGCTCGCCCCGCTGCTCGGCCTTTCCGAGAGGATAGTCGACCTGGTGCAGACGGGAGAGACCCTCAGGAAAAACGGGCTCGTGGAGGTCGAGGACATAATGGAGATAACGTCGAAGCTCGTCTGCAACAGGGCGAGCCTGAAGACGAAGCCAAAGAGGGTAAAGGAGTTCGTGGAGAGGCTTTCGGCCGTGGTGCACTGAGGGCCCTTTAACAGCCGGCGCGGAAGTCTTTGGAACGTGGGCCGGGGGGTGTAGCCGGTCAACGTCAGTTGAATGGAATTACAGGGGTTAATGAGCTCCAGGGAGCTTGATTGACGCAAATCTCCGGAGTAAAGGTTCTTACACGGTCCAGGAAATGAAGATCATACGTTCAAAGGGCAGGGGTTTCTCCGAGTTCATATCCCGGATATTGAACAGGGGCACTTCAGTTGTCCCCGGCGTTGAGGGCTCCGTAAGGGCCATAATCGATGACGTAAGGCTCCGTGGAGACAGGGCCGTCGCCGAATACACGAAAAAGTTCGACGGCGTGGACCTCCGGGGTAGAATCGAGGTCAAGAAAAAAGAGATAGACCGGGCCTTCAAGAAGATACCTGAAAAGGACGTAAATCTCCTTGAGCTTGCGGCCTCGAGGATCGAGGCCTTCGCCATGAGGCAGCTCCAGAACTCATGGTTCTTTACCGACCCCGACGGGACCACGCTCGGGACCAGGATAACGCCCCTTGAGAGGGTAGGCATATACGTGCCCGGCGGCAAGGCCTCCTACCCCTCCACGGTCCTCATGAACGCCGTGCCCGCGAGGGTGGCCGGAGTAGGGGAGGTCTTCATGGCTACACCCCCGGGCAGAGGCGAGGTAAACCCCTATGTGCTCGCCGCCGCAAGGATCGCCGGAGTGGACCGCGTATTCAGGACAGGCGGGGCGCAGGCCGTGGCCGCCTTTGCCTACGGCACAAAGACCGTTCCCGCCGTGGACAAGATAACAGGTCCCGGCAACATCTATGTGGCCACGGCGAAAAGACTCGTCTACGGAAAAGTCGACATAGACATGATAGCCGGGCCGAGCGAGATACTCGTCATAAACGACGGCACTGGCGAGCCGTCCTGGATGGCCGCCGACCTCCTCTCGCAGGCCGAGCACGACGAGCTCGCCTCCTCCATGCTCATTACCACTTCACAGAAGACGGCAAGGGCCGTAAAGGCCGAGGTCGAGAGGCAGATAAAAAAACTCTCGCCCGTTAGGCGAGGGATCGCCGTGGCGTCGATTGCGAGTTACGGAGCCATAATAACGGTTAAGGACCTCGATGAGGCCGCCGCCATATCGAATCGTCTTGCCCCTGAGCACCTCGAGCTCTTTGTGGAAAGGCCCTTCGAGGCGCTCGGGCTCATAAGAAACGCTGGAGCCGTCTTCCTCGGCGCGAACACCCCGGAGGCCGCCGGAGACTATCTGGCCGGCCCCAACCACACGCTTCCCACGGGGGGCACGGCGCGCTTTTCCTCTCCCCTCGGCGTGGAGGACTTCGTAAAGAGGACGAGCGTAATAGGCTTTTCGGCCAAGGGCATAAAGGCCCTCGGAAAATCCATAGAGAGGTTCGCTGAGCTCGAGGGCCTCGAGGCGCACGCAAAGAGCGTAAAGATAAGGACTTGAGGGAACCTTTTTGAAAAAAGGTTC
>DATEAM010000144.1:0-20030 GCA_035288385.1 Thermodesulfobacteriota bacterium | reverse complement strand
TCTTCGGCGGAAAACCCAGGAAGATAATAGACCTCTGGCGTGCCGGAAGACTCCTCCTCTGCCTCTCGAAGGAGATAATCGACGAATACTTCGAGGTCCTGAAACGGTTGGGCCTTGAGGACGAGGAAGAGCTCGCGGAGTTGCTTGCGCTCTTTTCCAGAGGCTTCAACATCGCCTTTACCGCAAAGACCCCGAAGATCGAGGTCGTCAACGACCCCGACGACAACAAGTTCGTCGAGTGCGCCGTTGCCCTGAAGGCCGACGTGATAATCACGGGCGATAAGGCGCTCGAGGCTGTAGGGGAATACATGGGGATCGAGATACTGACCCCGGCGGAGTTCCTGAGGAGAATAGACAACAAGCAAGGGTGAGCAGGGGCTGGGGTTCCGTGATTCTCGGAACCTTGTCCACCCCTACACCGTCGCCTTCTTTATCTTCCTCTTGAGGCTCCGGAGATTCCTGCGGATGAACTTCAACTGCGCGGAGTCGTGGGCCGCGAGGGCCGCGGCGCGCCTGGTCTTTAACGCTTGTATCCGCGCCTTTATACCGGTCTTGTCCAACCCCACGACCTCGTGCAGGGCGTGCTTTGCGAGGTTCAGGGCAGAGCAGAGCGCGTCTATGAGGTGATCCTTGTTTAACTGCGTGTAGCCCTTCAACGCCTCGTGCTCAGTAGCCTTCGCTATATCGCGAAGCTCGGCAACGGTCTTCTTCTTAAGGTCGTCATAGGTAAGTTCCGCCATAAGTCCACCTCCTTAAAATTTACGGCCAGGTCCCGCCGTGAATAATAATATACAACAATTCCACCGGTTCGACAAACCGATTTTAAAAGACAGGGGGAAAACTTTCTGAAGAAGGTTTTCCCCCTGAACCCCCTTTCAAAGACTTTTAGTTATTTATCCCGGGGAGGCAGACCCCCTCTTAAGGGGATTTCTCCCGCGGGGTCTGCCTCCCCGGGATAGCCAAAAGTTTTTGAGGGGAGTCTGAGGGGAACTTTTTTCAAAAAGTTCCCCTCAGTTTTTTTACACAAAAAAATAAAAAAACCCCTTGACAAAACTTTTTATCGGGACTATAGTTGTGTGGCATAAAGTGGTATAAAGTGGTATAAGAGCCCCCATGAGTGGGAAGGGGGACTATTCACGGGGCATAAAATGATTTTCCGGGGAGCGGGCACCATAAACGAAGCGACCTACAGAAAAGGGCATGAGGTTCTTGAAAGGAGTTTTGGGGAGACTATTCCCTGCGGAGAGTTTTCCCCGATAGGAAGAGATGTTCAGGGGCAGGTACGAACATTCGATAGACGCGAAGGGCAGGCTCAGCATCCCTTCGAAGATAAGGGAGACGTTGAGCGAGCGATACGACTCGCGGCTCGTCATAACCACCTACGACGGGTGTCTCATCGCCTACCCCTTTGCCGAGTGGCAGAAACTCGAGGAGAAGGTCTCGGGGCTACCGGAGTTCAAGAAGGACACGCGGGCCTTTTTAAGGTTCTTTTACTCGAGCGCAACGGACTGCCCCATAGACAAGCTCGGCAGGATCCTCGTCCCTCAGACCCTGAGGGACTACGCGAAGCTCGAAAGGGACGTGGTCGTAGTGGGTGCATTCAGGCACCTGGAGATATGGTCCAAGGAGGTGTGGGACAAGGCCGAGCAGACGGCCTCGCAGGAAGACATAGTGAACACCCTTGAGCGCCTGGGTCTTTAAGCATGGGTTTCGAACACAGGCCCGTGATGGTGCGAGAGGTTATCGATTACCTTGGGTGTAAACCCGGGGGCGTCTATGTGGACGGTACGGTCGGGGGTGGCGGACATGGAAGCGAAATCCTCAAATCAAGTTCACCCGACGGAATTCTTGTTGGCATAGATAGAGACGAAGACGCCCTTGGGTACGCCGATAAATTCCTAAAGCCTTTCGGGAAGAGGGTTCTTCTCGTAAGGGAAAACTTCAAAAACGTAAGGGAGGTCCTCAAAAGACTCGGAATCAAGGCGCCAGACGGGATCCTGCTCGACCTCGGAGTATCCTCGTACCAGCTCGAGACCCCCGAGAGGGGGTTCGGCTTCAAGACCGACTCGAGGCTCGACATGAGGATGGATAGGGACCAGAGGCTATCGGCCTTTGACCTCGTAAACGGGCTCGAAGCAGAAGACCTCGCAAGGTTGTTCAGGCTCTACGGCGAAGAGCGGTTCAGCAAACGGATAGCGAAAGCGATAGTTGAGGCAAGAGGAGAAAAGCCCGTGGAGACCACGGGCGAGCTTGCCGAAATAGCGGCGAAGGCGATACCGGGAAAGTTCAGGCCGCGGAAGATTCACCCCGCGACCAGGGTGTTCCAGGCGTTGCGAATAGCGGTAAACGACGAACTCGAAAACTTGCAGACAGGACTCATTGAGGGATTGAAGGCTCTGGCCGGAGGGGGGCGATTGGTCGTCATATCCTACCACTCACTCGAAGACAGGATCGTGAAAAGCGCTTTCAGAGAAAGCTCCACAGGCTGCGTATGCCCGAGGGAAATTCCGAGGTGCGTATGCGGCCAAAAACCTTCCGCAATACTCCTCACCCGAAAGGCCGTCGCCCCCCGGCCGGAGGAAGTCTCTTCAAACCCCAGAGCACGGAGCGCCAAGCTCAGGGCGGTGGAAAAGCTCTAAAGGGCCGCCGCGCATTCTGAACCAAACAATCATCCATGGGGGCAGGGGGAGGCTCTGGTGGCACATTCGGCGACCAATAAGACTGGTATTCCCGGAGTACTAACCTCGCAGAACGTAAGGGTCAGGAGGAACTTAAGGGACTTAAGCTTCCTCTACTCGACGGTCCTCGCCGCCCTTATCTTCATCAGCGTCCTCTTCCTCTATATCTGGTGCAGGCTTGCGGTAGTCAATACCGGCTACGAGATATCCAGTGCGAACCTCGACAGGGACGCCTTCATAGAGCAGAACAAGCGCCTGAAGTTCGAGTTCATGGAACTCAAGAGCCCCGAGCGGATAGAGGGCATCGCCTCCGGGGAGCTCGGGCTCGTGCACCCCACGGGTGAGCAGATTGTCAGGGTCAGATGAAAAAGGAAGAGCGTTCCTATCTCAGGTTCAGAATATTCCTGGTGCTCATCTTCTTTCTCCTTTTCTTCGGGGCCATATTCGCCAGGGCCTTTCAGCTTCAGGTCATGGACGGCCCGGAACTGAAGAAGATGGCCGCGAACCAGCACATAAAGACCATCACGGTACAGTCGAAGAGGGGGGACATCTACGACAGGTACTCGCGGGAGCTCGCCGTAAGCATAGATGTCGACTCCGTCTACGCTCAGCCCAACAGGATAAAATCACCGAGGACCACGGCGAGAGTGCTCGCGAAGGTGCTCGGTGTCAGCTGGAGCACGCTCGAGAGACAACTCAGGTCGGATAAGAAGTTCGTATGGATCAAGAGGCAGGTCGACCTTGACGACTCCCGCAGGGAGGAGATAGAGGGCCTCGGGGGCGTGGGCCTGGTCAAGGAGAGCAGGCGCTACTATCCGAACAGGACCCTTGCCGCCAACCTCCTCGGCTTTGCCGGGGTGGACTCCGTGGGGCTCGAGGGCGTGGAGATCTATTACGACGTCTTCCTGAGGGGCGCCACCCGCAAGATTACCGGCGACAGGGACGCCATGGGCAGGCTCCTCATCTACGAGGACACGGACAAGACCGTGCCGCTCGAGGGGATGAGGGTAGAGCTCACGATCGACAAGACAATCCAGTACATAGCGGAGAAGGCCCTTAAAAAGGCCGTCGAGGGCTCAGGGGCCGATGGCGGCATGGCCGTAGTCATGAGCCCGCGCACCGGCGAGATACTCGCCATGGCGAACCTTCCCACCTTCGACCCGAACAGGTTCAAGGAGTACCCGTCCTCCTCGAAGCGGAACAGGGCGGTTACGGACACCTTCGAGCCGGGGTCCGTAATGAAGGTGTTCCTCGTGGCCGCGGCCCTGGAAGAGGGCGTTATAAACACCGACGACATATTCTTCTGCGAGAACGGAAAATACAGGGTGGCCGACCGTGTCTTTCACGACGTGAAAAAGCACGGGTGGCTCACGGTGCCGAAGATAATAAAGTTTTCAAGCAACATAGGGGCCTCGAAAATTGGAGAGCGGCTGGGTGAAGAGCGGCTGTACAGGTACATGAAGCGGTTCGGCTTCAGCTCGAAAACGGGTGTTGACATTCCAGGTGAGACCTCGGGTTCGCTCAGACACTACAGTGACTGGTCGAGAGTGACTCTTCATACGGTATCCTTCGGGCAGGGGATATCGGCCACCGCTCTCCAGCTTGCGGCCTCCATGTCCTCCATCGCCAACGGGGGGTACATGATGAAGCCCTACATCGTAAAGGGCATAAAGACCCCCGACGGCAAGGTTGTAAAGGAGTCCGCCCCGGAGATCCTCGGTCGCGTCATATCCCCCGAGACGTCGCAGAGGATGACGGAAATGCTCGTCGGCGTAACCGAGGCCGGGGGCACTGGCACGAGGGGGGCCGTCGAAGGCTTCGAAGTGGCGGGAAAGACCGGCACGGCGCAAAAACCCGACCTCGAAAAGGGCGGCTACAAGAGGGGCGCCTTCATGGCCTCCTTCCTCGGCTTCGTCCCGGCCTCGGACCCGGAACTCACCATATTCGTCGCATTGGACGAGCCCGAGGGGGTCTACCACGGGGGGACTGTGGCCGCCCCGGTCTTCAGGGAGATCGCCTCAGAGAGCCTTTCATATCTCGGCATATACTCCGAACCCCAGGCCCCCCAGGCGGCCCCCCAGGCCCCCCGGACCTCCACGGCCTCCCAGGCCCCTCCGGCCCCTGCGGCCCCCGTGGCTCCCGCGGTTGTGCCTGCGGCCTCTAAGGTAAGGCTTGCGAGCTTCGATGCCGGGCAGAGCGAACCGTTCAGTTACGGCGAAGTGAAAGTCGACGGAGCGGCCCCCGGGGTCGTTCCCGACTTCAGTGGAAAATCCCTGAGGATGGTCCTGAGGGCGGCCCAGTCAGTGGGGGTCCCCGTGGACGTGACCGGAAGTGGAGTGGCCATAAAGCAGAGCCCTGAGGCGGGAGGGAAACTCGGGAAGAATACGACGGTAAGGGTGTGGTTAAGGTAGAGATTTTGGGGGACCGGGATGCCCCGGGCGGGGGGTGGGGGGGAGGGGGGGGAGAGCGGAAATTCCAAAAAAACATATTTGAAACCGGGCGGATGTTGTGAGAAAATGTATCGCTTAAGGGGAAAAAGGTTTTGGACCGCTCCTGCGATTCTACCTCAAAGACACCCGCTCCCAGGCAAGTGAGACTTAAATCACATAAACGGCTTTCCCGGCTCTGTTAGACTGTAGTATTCACGCCATCCGGCTTTATTGGAGCCCCCTCTTTCAAGGGCGAGGGTTCAGGTTTTTTGCGCACGGGCAGGTTATGAGGCTTGAGCTTATAGAGAGACATTTGAAGGGTTGCAGGGTCCTGGACCCGGCTGACGTGGAGGTAACGGGGATATCCTGCGACTCGAGGAGCATAAGGGGCGGCGGGGTCCTCTTCGCCGCGCTCCCGGGAGAGCACGTTGACGGGAACGACTTTATAGAGGACGCCGTAAGGAGGGGTGCCGTGTGCATCCTAACTGAGAGAGAGACCGACATAAGGGGCTCAGGAGCGGTCCCAATGATAATCGTGCCCGACGTCAGGGAGGCCCTCTCTGGGCTTGCCTCTCTTCTCAGCGGCGAGCCCTCGAAGAGGCTCGCCCTCGTGGGCGTCACAGGAACGAACGGGAAGACCACGACCACCTATCTCCTCGAGGCGATCTTCTCCGAGGCGGGCTTTTCCGCCGGGGTTGTCGGCACCGTCAACTACAGGTACGGTACAAGGGTATACCCCGCGCCGCACACCACCCCCCAGGCCCCCGAGCTCCAGGGGATATTGAAGGAGATGGCCGACTCCGGGGTGACGCACTGCGCCATGGAGGTCTCCTCGCACGCCCTCGAGCAGAAGAGGGTCAACGGGTGCGGCTTCGACTGCGTCGTTTTTACGAACCTCACGCCAGAGCACCTCGACTACCACAAAACGATGGAGGAGTATTTCAACGCGAAGGCCCTCCTCTTCGGTCTCTTGAAAGAGGGCGGGAGGGCCGTGGTGAACAGGGACGACCCCTGGGCCGACAGGGCCCTTACCAAGGCCCCCGGCGCCGTGACCTACTCTCTCTCGGAAGGCGCCGAAGTCCACCCCCTCTGGTATAAGCTCTCGGAAGATGGTATCAGGGCCCTTGTGGCCACTCCCGCCGGCCCCGTGGAGGTCTCCTCTGTGCTCGTGGGCGATTACAACCTCCAGAACATACTCGCCTCGATAGCGGCGAGCATCGTTCTCGGGATAGACGCCCGGGCGGTGGAGAGGGGCATCTTTGCGCTCGAAAGGGTCCCGGGAAGGCTCGAGAAGGTCTCCGGGCCCGGGAATTTATTCAACGCCTACGTGGACTACGCACACACCCCCGACGCCCTCGAACGCGCTCTGGCAACCCTCGCCGGCATTACCACCGGGAGGATCATAACGGTCTTCGGCTGCGGCGGAAACCGCGACAGGACCAAGAGGCCCCGGATGGGGGAGGCGGCCGCGCGCTTTTCGGCGTTGACCGTCATAACCTCCGACAACCCGAGGGACGAGGACCCGCTCTCCATCATAGGGGAGATAGAGGCGGGCATTAAGGGCGTGAGGAAGTACGACGCCGATGAGTTTTTTTCCGACGAAAAGGGCTACATGGTCATACCCGAAAGGGCTGATGCGATAAGGAAGGCCGTTACCGCAGCCCGCCAGGGAGATACGGTGCTCGTAGCCGGCAAGGGCCACGAGGACTATCAGATAATAGGCCCCAAAAGGGTCCATTTCGACGATACAGAGGTCCTGAGGAGCGCGCTCGCCGCGATGAGTTGAAGAGATGAAGATTGGAGAAATAGCAGAGTCCACGGGAGGCGCCCTCGTCCAGGGGTTGAGCGTAGTGGACGTGCGCGGGATATCCACGGACTCGAGGACGATACGTCCGGGAGAGCTCTTTTTCGCCCTCAGGGGCCCTAACTACAACGGCCACGTATTCGTGCGCGACGCCCTTGAAAAGGGGGTCCTCGGCGCCGTCGTGGAGACTACCGAGGGGATGGACCTTCCCGGCTCGGCGAACATCATAGTCGTGGGCGACACCCTGAGGGCCCTCGGCGACTGCGCCTCTTACATAAGGAGGCGGTTTGCTCATGTCCCCCTCGTGGCCGTAAGCGGGAGCACGGGCAAGACCACCACGAAGGAGATGATAGCCTCGATACTCAAGAGGTCGCGGACGGTTCTCAAGACCGAGGGAAACAGGAACAACCTCGTGGGCCTCCCCTTGACGATAGCGGGCCTCGAGGCGGCTCACCGGGCCGCCGTGGTGGAGCTCGGCATAAGCGAGCCAAGAGAGATGGAGAGGCTCGTAGAGATATCGAGTCCCGACGTGGCGCTCCTTACGAACATAGGCAGGGGGCACCTCGAGACCATGGGTACGATTGAACGGGTGGCGGAGGCCAAGGGCGAGCTCTTCAGGAGCCCGGGGCCCGGTTGCGTAAGGGTCGTAAACCTCGACGACGGGCATATCGTAAGGGCCGCCTCGGGCAGGGCCGGCGGGGGCTGGCAGAGGATAACCTACAGTCTCAGCAAGGAGGCCGACGTAAGGGTCAAGAGCTATAAAATATTCGATGGGCTCGAGGGTGTGGAGGTGGTCTTGGACGTGAGGGGCGAGGCCGTGGAAGCGAGGCTCAAGACCCCCGGGCTATTGGCCGTAACGAACGCCCTTGCAGCGGTAGCGGCCACTCTTCCCTTCGGGCCCTCCCCCAATGAGATAGCCGAAGGGCTCAGTACGTGCCCCGGGGTGAAGAGACGCATGGATGTAGTAAGCCTCAAGGGTTTTACCGTCCTTGACGACACCTATAACGCGAACCCGGACTCCGTTGCCGCGGCACTGAAGGCCCTCGCGGGCGCCTCCGGCAGAAAGGTAGCCGTACTCGGCGACATGTTGGAGCTCGGCCCCGCATCGGCCCGGCTCCACAGGGAGGCGGGTGGAGTTGCCGCCGAGCTCGGCATAGAGGTGATCGTGGCCGTGGGGCAGTGGTCGAGGGAGGTGATAGAAGGGGCGGTAGCCTCAGGGTTCGACTCGAGGAGGGCCCACTGCTTCGAGGGCAAGAAGGAGGCCCTCGGGGCACTTAAGGGGTTTTTGATAAAAGAGGGCGATTTCGTACTTGTAAAGGGCTCGAGGGCAGTGGGGCTCGAGGACATCGTAGAGGGGTTGAAGGACCCTGTGGAGGTAATACACGAGGCCTGCGGTTAAGGGTCGGGTCGTGTTTAGAAAAAGATGCTCTACTATTTTTTATTTCCTCTTGCGAAGCACCACACCGTATTCAATGTATTTCAATACATAACCTTCAGGACAATATACGCGGCACTGACGGCACTGGTATTGAGCTTCATAATAGGGCCTTACGTAATCAGGAAACTCAAGAGCATGAACGTAGGGGAGGTGGTAAGAGAGGACGGACCCCCGAACCACGCAAACAAGACCGGCACCCCCACCATGGGAGGGGCGCTCATACTCATGGTGGTGATACTCTCGGTGGTCCTCTGGGGGAACCTCGGCAACATTTACATATGGGTCGTCGCCTTCGTGACCGTGGGGATGGGCATTATAGGTTTCGTGGACGACTACCTGAAGGTCATAAAGAGGAACAAGGGCGGGCTCAAGGGTTCGACGAAGTTTCTCGCGCAGACGGCGGTGGCCGCCGCCGCCGCCGTCGCGCTCTATTACACGGAGTTCGATACCGTGGTAACGATCCCCTTTTTCAAGAGCGTTCAGTTCGACTTGAGCTTGTTTTACATCCCCTTCGTGATGCTCGTCATAGTCGGCACCTCGAACGCGGTGAACCTTACGGACGGGCTCGACGGGCTCGCCATAGGGCCGATGGTCATAGCCGCGGCCACGTACATGCTCCTCGCTTATCTCTCCGGGCACATAAAGATAGCGAACTATCTCCACATCCTCCACGTGCCCATGGCCGGGGAGCTCGCCGTCTTTGCCGGGGCCATGGTGGGGGCGAGCCTCGGATTCCTGTGGTTCAACACGTACCCGGCGCAGGTCTTCATGGGAGACGTGGGCTCCCTTTCCCTCGGCGGGGCGCTCGGGACGCTCGCAGTGATGACGAAACACGAAGCGCTTCTCCTCCTCGTGGGGGGGATCTTCGTCATAGAGGCGCTCTCCGTAATCTTCCAGGTGGGCTCTTTCAAGCTCACCGGGAAAAGGGTCTTCGCCATGGCCCCCATACACCACCACTTCGAGCTCAAGGGGTGGCCCGAGCCGAAGATCATAGTCAGGTTCTGGATAATCGCCATCATACTGGCCCTTGTGGCCGTAAGCACACTTAAGCTCAGATGAGCTCCATCGGGGGGTATTCGGAGATGGCATTGCCCGAGAAAAAAGCCGTTTTAAAGGAGGCCTTCGAGGCCCGGGGTGGGGTGGAGGACCCCCGGGAGGCCCTCAAGGGGGTCAGGGCCCTGGTCGTGGGGCTCGCAAGGACCGGCCTGTCGGTCTCGAGGTTCTTGTCGCGCTGCGGCGCCTCGGTGACCGCTACCGATATAAGGCCCTCCGGGGAGCTCCCCGGCGCGGAGGGCCTCGCGGCGATGGGCGTGGAGGTGAGGGCGGGCAGACACAGAGAGGAGGACTTCCTCTCCTCGGAGCTCGTAGTGGTAAGCCCCGGGGTCCCCGGGTCTCACCCCCTTCTTTCCTCGGCGAGGGGAAAGGGGGTGCCGGTTATAAGCGACGTGGAGCTCGCCTGGAGGTTCATAGACGTGCCGGTCATAGCAGTAGCCGGCACTAACGGCAAGTCTACGACCACCTCGCTCCTCGGCCGGATATTCGAGGAGGCGGGAAAAAAGGTCTTCGTCGGGGGCAATATCGGCACCCCGGTCATAGAGTACGTGGAGGGCGTGCTTGACGGCGAGGAGAAGGGGGACGCCTGCATACTCGAGATAAGCAGCTTCCAGCTCGAGACCACAGATACCTTCAACCCCCACATAGGGGTGATGCTCAATATCACCGAGGACCACCTCGACAGGTACGCCGGCTTCGACGAATACGCGATGACGAAGATGAGGCTCTTCGGCAACCAGGGCCCCTCGGACTACGCCGTCGTAAACGCGGCTGACCCGGCGATAGCCGCCCGGAAGTACGCCCTCGGAAGGGGCACCGTCGTGCCCTTTACCACCTCGGGAGAAGTTAAAGAGGGTCTCTTCCTTAAGGGCGAGGAGATGGTCTTCAGGCTTTCCGGCCTGGCGGAAGAGACCTATCCGGTAGAGCGCCTGAGGCTAAAGGGCCTGCAGAACATAGAGAACGCCATGGCCGCCATAGCCTGCGCCAGGGTCTCGGGTATCCCTGCGGAGGCGGTACTGAAGACCCTCTCCTCCTACAAGGGGCTTGCCCACAGGATGGAGCTCGTAAGGGAGCTTAAGGGGGTCCGCTACATCGACGACTCGAAGGGCACGAACATCGGGGCCCTCGAGATGGCGCTAAAGGGCATAGAGGGCAGGGTCGTCCTTATCGCCGGCGGCAGGGACAAGGGCGGGGACTACGGCGTGCTTAGAGAGCTTGTTAGGCAGAAGGTGAAGCTCGTTATCGCCATCGGGGAGGCAAGGAAAAAGATCATGGAGGCCTTTTCCCCGGTAACGGAGACCCTGGCCGTAGATACCATGGAGATGGCCGTGGCAAGGGGGCACCAGAATGCCTCAAGGGGAGATACGGTGCTCCTGTGTCCGGCGTGTTCGAGCTTCGACATGTACGCGAACTACGCCGAGAGGGGCGAGCACTTCACCCGGATAGTGGAAGCGCTCCCCTGAGTCCGCACAGAAGGGGCGGGGGCAGTGGAATCCTGAAGGATTATTGAAAGTGATGACGGGGTGGAGACTCCTTTGATAAAGACCAGAGATACGGATAGACTGATCATAGTCTCGTCCCTCGTGCTCGTGGCCCTGGGCGTTTTGATGGTCTATTCCACGAGCTATATCGTGGCCATGAAGAGGTTCGGAGACGAGTACTTCTTCGTCAAGAAGCACCTTACCTACGCGATAGCCGGCATCGTGCTCTTCATAGCGGCTACAAGGCTCAAATACAAGGTGTACGGCAAGCTCGCCTACCCGGCGTTGGCTCTGGCCGCCGTGCTCCTTGTCCTCATATACGTCCCTGGCTTCGGGTTCGAGGCCGGGGGGGCCAGGAGGTGGGTGAGGCTCGGCCCCGTGGCCTTCCAGCCCTCGGAGCCGGCGAAGCTCGCGGTCATAGTCTTTCTCGCCTACTCGCTCTCTGAGAAGGCGGACAGGATAAAGAGCTTCTCCTTCGGGTTCTTGCCTAACATACTCATACCCGGCGCGATAATCGTAATGATACTGTTGGAGCCGGACCTTGGAACGGCCCTAACGCTCGCCCTCCTCGTGTTGATAATGAACTTCGCCGGGGGCGTGAGGCTCAGGTACCTTGCGGGGCTCGGTGTGGCGGCGCTTCCGCTTCTATTCGTCGTGGTCCATAAATTCGGCTACATGATGGCGCGGATAAAGGTCTTCCTGGACCCCTGGAAGGAGCCCCAGGGAGCCGGGTTCCAGATGGTGCAGAGCTTTCTCGCCTTCGGCTCCGGCGGGGTATCAGGGGTCGGTCTCGGAGAGGGCAAGCAAAAACTATTTTACCTGCCCGAGGCGCACACCGACTTCATACTCTCCGTAATAGGTGAAGAACTCGGCCTCATAGGGGTGGGATCGGTGATAGCCCTTTACGTCATCTTCCTCGTCTGCGGCGTGCGCATAGCCATGAGGGCGAGGGACCTGCACGGCACCTACCTCGCCCTCGGTCTGACACTCATGGTAACTCTCCAGGCGGCCGTGAACATGGCCGTGGTCATGGGGCTTCTTCCGCCCAAGGGATTGACGCTGCCCTTCATAAGCTACGGGGGCACTTCCCTCGTCATAAACCTGCTCGCCGTGGGGATACTCCTTAACATCTATATCGTGGAGAACGAGTCCGCGTAGAACCAGGGGGCAGAGGAGCCCCTGAAAAAAGAAAGAGGAGAAGAGGTTGAAGCTCGTATTTGCAGGGGGCGGGACCGGAGGGCATCTCTTTCCGGCGCTGGCCCTGGCAGAGGAATTCAAGAAGAGGGACTCCGCTACGGAGATAGTCTTCATCGGCGGGCTGGGGGGGCTCGAGGAGAAGATAGTGCCGAGGTACGGATACCCCCTTAAGCTCCTTAGCGTACAGGGCGTTAAGAGGACGAAGGGGGTTAAGAGGCTTTTGGCCCTCGTCCGAGCCTTCAACTCGACTTTGAGGGCGATAGCGATACTTCGTTCCATAAGGCCCGACGGCGTCATAGGCAGCGGATCCTACTCATCGGCCCCCGTGGTCTTCGCCGCAAAGCTCCTCGGCATAAAAACGGCGATTCTCGAGCAGAACGCGCTTCCCGGGCTTACGAACAAGATCCTCGGGAAGTCCGTCGACAGGGTCTACATCTCCTTCGAGGAGGCGAGAAAATTTTTTCCGGTCCTCAGAACGGTGCTCGCCGGAAACCCGATGAGGGGAGAGATGTTGACGAGGATTTCCGACAAATCGAGGGAGCCTGTGTGGAGGAAGGGAAAAAAGTTCACCGTCCTGGTCTTCGGGGGGAGCCAGGGCGCGATGGCCCTGAACGCCGCCTTTCTCGACGCCGCAGAGTACCTCACGGACATATGGGGGGACCTGCGCGTAATACACCAGACGGGGCAGAAGGGCTACCAGTACGTCAAGGAGGCCTACGAGAGGAAACACCTGAAGGCCGAGCTCTATGAGTTCATAGACTACATGGCGGACGCCTATTATTGCTCGGACCTCGTCGTGTGCAGGGCCGGGGCGACCTCCATCGCCGAGATAACGGCCTTCGGGCTCGCTTCCGTACTCGTGCCCTATCCCTTCGCCTCGGACAACCACCAGGAGGTCAACGCCGGGTGCCTTGCACGGGAAGGCGCGGCCCTTATGATACCACAGGACAAACTGACCGGCAGGACGCTCTCAGACGCCATAAGAAGGCTTTACGAGAACCCCGCCGAGCTCGAGGCCCTGAGGTCGAGGGCAAGGTCCCTCGGGAAACCGGGGGCCGCCGAGACCATCGCCGACAACTTCTCGGCGGTCATCGAGTCAAAGAGCTCTCTGACGAGGTCCGCGGCCTTATAGAATATGGGAGGTTACCGATGTACAGGGGAAGGATCAAGAAGATCCACTTCGTAGGAATAGGCGGGAGCGGCATGAACGGCATAGCCGAGGTCCTCTTGAACATGGGCTACAGGGTAACGGGCTCTGATCTGGTGGAGACCGAGACCACGAGGAGGCTTGCCGGGCTCGGGGCCACCGTCTACATAGGGCACAGGAGCGAAAACGTCCACGGCTCCCAGTGCGTGGTCTACTCCTCGGCTGTGAAGAGGGGGGTGAACCCGGAGCTGAAGGAGGCCGCCTCGCTCCAGATACCCATAATACCAAGGGCCGAGATGCTCTCGGAGCTCATGAGGATGAAGTACGGCATAGCGGTAGCCGGCACCCACGGAAAGACGACGACGACGAGCATGATAGCCTCTGTGCTTAACCGCGCCGATATAGACCCCACGGTGGTCACGGGGGGCAAGCTCAACAACATAGGCGCCAACGCCAGGCTCGGCGCCGGGGACTTTCTCGTCGCCGAGGCGGACGAGAGCGACGGGAGTTTCCTCACCCTGTGCCCGACCATAGCCGTGGTGACGAACATAGACCGCGAACACATGGACCACTACTCGGGCATGGAAGAGGTGTTGGGCGCCTACCTCGACTTCATGAACAAAGTCCCCTTCTACGGCTGCACCGTCCTGTGCCTCGACCACCCCGTCATCCAGTGCCTTGTCCCCGGTCTTACGAGAAGGTTCATCACCTACGGGCTCACGGCCCAGGCCGACGTCCACGCGAAGAACATACGGCACAAGGGTATGAAGACCACCTTCGAGGTCTATTACGAAAAAGAGATGGTCGGGGAGATAACCCTCCAGCTCCCCGGCAAGCACAACGTCTACAACGCCCTTGCCGCCGTGGCCGTGGCAAGGGAGATGGAGATAGGGTTCGGCACCGTCAAGGCGGGCCTCGAGGAGTTCACCGGGGTGGAGAGGAGGTTCCACGTAAGGGGCGTGGAGGCCGGGGTAACGGTAGTGGACGACTACGGCCACCACCCGAACGAGATAAGGGCGGTGATAGAAGCCGCCAAGAAGGGTTTCGGAAAACGCCTCGTCGTGGTCTTCCAGCCCCACAGGTACACGCGCACCAAGGACCTCTTCGACGACTTCATAACCGCCTTCAACGACGCGGAAAAGCTCGTGCTTACGGAGATATACCCGGCGGGCGAGGAAGAGATGGAGGGTGTCTCGGGCGAGGTCCTCTACAGCGCCATAAAAGACCACGGGCACAAGGACGTGACCTACGTCCCCGCCCTTGCCGACGTGGCCGCGCGCCTGGAAGAGGTCGTCGAAACCGGGGACATGGTGATAACCCTCGGCGCGGGAAACGTCTGGACGGCGGGCGTAAGCCTGCTGGAAATGTTGAAAAAAAGAAAGACCGCTTCAAGGCTGAGCGTAATCTGAAGGGGTTTTGACGGGAAAGAAAAGATGACGGTACAGCAGCCATTATTCTTCGTACAGCGTTTCAAGGGCAGGGTCCAGTTCAACGTGCCCATGAGCGAGCACACCACCTTCAGGATAGGGGGGCCTGCCGACGTAATGGTCTTTCCCCGCGACGAGGGGGACCTCGCCGAGATTATCAAGTTCGCCGAGTCGAAGAGGTTCCACCTCTACGTCTTCTCCGGCGGGTCGAACCTCCTCGTAAGGGACAAGGGCATAAGGGGCATAGTGGTGAACATGAGCGAGGGTTTCGCCGACGTGGTATGGCCCGAGGAGACGAAGGCCGTAGCAGGAGCCGGCGTAAGGCTTGGCGTGCTTGTGAAGGAGTGCCGCGACAGGGGGCTAACGGGCCTTGAGTTCGCGGGCGGCATCCCCGGGACCGTTGGAGGGGCCGTCTTTATGAACGCCGGGGCCTGGGGCTCGGAGATGAAGGACGTGGTGGAGGGTGTCGAGGTCATGGGCAGAAAGGGGCGCCGCGGGTTCCTCTCCTCCAAGGACCTCGACTTCTCCTACAGGAGCTCCAACATCCCGGAGGGCTCCGTCATAACGAGGGTGCAGATGAGGTTCGCCCCGTCCACCCCCGCCGAGGTGGAAGAGAGGATAAGGGAATACGCCCGCAGGAGACAGTCGGTGAGCGCCGCCATAGCCCTTCCCAACGCGGGTTCCGTATTCAAGAACCCCGCAGGGGAGGTAGCCGGGAAACTTATAGACGAGGCGGGTCTGAAGGGCGCGAGCTACGGAGACGCATCGGTCTCAGAGGTCCACGCCAACTATATCGTTAACCGCGGCCGGGCCGCGGCCTCGGACGTGCTCAGGCTCATGGCGCTTATGAGGGACAAGGTTTACAGCAGGACGGGAATAGTGCTCGAACCCGAGATAAGGGTCGTCGGAGAGGACTGATACGCAAAGTGACGGGGCTGAGATCAAGGACTTTTAAGGACAAGAAAGTCGGGGTGCTCATGGGGGGGTTGTCCGAGGAGAGGGAGATTTCGCTTAAGACGGGAGGGGCGGTCCTCTCCTGCCTCGTCAAGAGCGGTTATAAGGCCGTGGGCATTGACGCCGGTAGAGACCTCGCAGGGAGGATTTCAGGGGAAGGGGTGGAGGTGGCCTTTGTCGCGCTCCACGGACGCTACGGCGAGGACGGCTGCGTCCAGGGGCTCCTCGAGGTCATGGAGATACCCTATACAGGCTCCGGCGTCATGGCTTCCGCCGTGGCCATGGACAAGGCGGCCACCAAGAAGGTCCTCTCCTACCACGCGGTGCCCACCCCGGCCTTCAGAATCGTGGCCCCGGGCGGCAGGGTCACGGGTCTTAAGCTCCCCCTTATAGTCAAGCCCGTGGCCCAGGGCTCGGCCATAGGAGTAACCGTCGTAAGGAAAAGGGCCGGCCTCGATGCCGCCGTCAATGAGGCCTGCAGGTACGGCCCCCTTGCAATCGTCGAAGAGTTTATAGCGGGTAGAGAGCTTACCGTATCCATACTCGACTCCACGGTCCTGCCCGTCATAGAGATAAGGCCGAGGGCGGGGTTCTATGACTACAGGGCCAAGTACACGAAGGGCGAGACGGAGTTCATAGTGCCGGCGAGGCTTAAGAAGAGGGTGGAGAAGAGGGTCAGGGCCTTCGCCATCGACTCCTACGAGGCCCTCGGGTGCAGGGGGGCCGCCAGGGTGGACATGGTCCTCGACGGCGAGGAAAACCCCTACGTGCTCGAGGTAAACACGGTCCCGGGACTCACCGAGACGAGCCTTTTCCCGAAGGCCGCGGCCTCGGCGGGCTTAAGTTACAGGGGACTCGTAAAGCGGATGCTCGAGGGGGCCTCCACGGGGAAGTTTTAGACGATGCTAAGAAGGAAGAGAAAGGCGAGCAACAGGCGCAGGAGAGAACCCCTCGCTCACAGGGCGAGGAGAAGGTTTGTAAGGTCAGCGAAGCTCCTCGCCCTTATAGCGGCAGTCGGCACCCTCGGATACTCGGGCCGCTGGCTCTACACCACCCTCATGCATACGGAGCGCCTGGCCGTAAGGACCTTTGACGTAAGCGGCAACGTCCATGTGGAAGACCGCGAGGTCATAATGCTTTCGGGCATAGAGGAGGGGCAGAACATACTCTCCTTCGACGCCGACGAGGCGGCGGAGAGGATAAAGGAGAACCCCTGGGTAGACGACGTGAAGGTAAGTCGAGGGGTGCCGGACACGGTGAGGTTCGAGGTGACGGAGAGAAGGCCTCTGGCGCTCGTAAAAAAGGACGACCTCTACGTGATGGACAGGAGCGGGGTGGTCTTCAAGAAGTTCACGGTGGTCGACAGGGTAGACGTGCCGGTGGTTACCGGTCTTACCGAGGAGATACTCTCGGGCGACGACCACCGCCTCGAAGAGGGCCTCATCGCCCTTCTCTCCATGCTCGATGGCGGCGAGGGGCTCGCCCTCTCCCACGTCTCGGAGATACACGTGGACCCGATGTACGGCTACACCCTCTACACCCTGCGCGAGGGCGTGAGGGTCGAGCTCGGCTTCGGGGACTTCGAGAAAAAATTTTCCGCCTTTGAGAAGGTGGTCAACCTGAGGGGAGACACGCTCGCAGGCATAGAGGCCGTGGACTTGAACAACTACCGCGAGGTGGTAGTACGGTTCACGCCTCAAGCGGCAAGGGGGGGTGGAAGGGCATAGATGGCTAAAAGGGAGAACATCATAGTCGGTCTCGACATAGGCACGACGAAGGTATGCGCCATAGTGGGCGAGAAGACCAAGGACGGCATCGAGATCATAGGCATCGGCAGCCACCCCTCGAAGGGCCTGAGGAAGGGCGTGGTGGTGAACATAGAGAGCACGGTCGAGTCCATAAAGCGGGCCATCGAAGAGGCCGAGCTCATGGCCGGCTGCGATATTAACCGCGTGTACTGCGGCATTGCCGGCGGCCACATCCGCGCCTTCAACAGCCACGGCGTCATAGCCGTAAAGAACAGGGAGATCGCGCAGGCCGATGTGGACAGGGTGATAGAGGCCGCCCAGGCCGTTGTCATCCCTCCTGACCGCGAGGTGATACACGTCATACCACAGGAGTACATAGTGGACGACCAGGAGGGCATACAGGAGCCCCTGGGCATGATGGGCATAAGGCTCGAGGTAAAGGTCCATATCGTCACGGCAGCCGTGACCTCGGCGCAGAACATCGTAAAGTGCGCCAACAGGGCGGGGCTCGACGTGGAGGACATAGTATTGCAGCAGATAGCATCAAGCGAGGCCGTGTTGAGCCCCGACGAGAAGGAGATAGGGGTCGTGCTCGTCGACATAGGGGGCGGGACGACGGATATCGCCCTCTACCACAACGGCACCATAAAGTACACGACCGTGATCTCTCTGGGGGGCAACCAGGCCACGGGCGACATTTCCGTGGGCTTGAGGACCCCGGCGGGAGAGGCGGAGAAGATAAAGAAGCAGTACGGCTGCGCCATGACGGCCATGGTATCGAAGGACGACATAATAGACGTCCAGAGCGTCGGCGGGGGCAAGACCCGCAGGGTCTCGCGCTACATGCTCTGCGAAATAATCGAGCCGCGGATGGAGGAGATATTCGACCTCGTAAACCGCGAGATAGTTAAATCCGGTTACGACACCCTCATATCCTCGGGGGTGGTGTTGACCGGGGGGACCGCGTCCATGGAAGGTTTGACGGAGCTCGCCGAGCAGGTCTTCAACCTCCCGGTAAGGAAGGGCTTGCCAACGGGCGTCTCGGGCCTCGTCGACGTGGTGAAGAGCCCCATGTACTCCACGGGGGTGGGGCTCCTCCATTACGGAAGCAGGCACTCCACGGGCACGCAGTTCCACAGGACCAACGGCAACATCCTCGGGAAGCTCACATCCAGGATGAAGGTGTGGGTAAGGGAGTTCTTCTAAATCCTTCGGCGCGCAACTTAACTCTGAGAGCTGGTAAAAAAAGGAGGTGGCTATGGTGATAGAGATGGACGACAGCTTTAACAGCGGGGCGAAATTGAAGGTGATAGGGGTTGGGGGCTGCGGCGGGAACGCGGTGAACACGATGATAGAGTCGGGGCTCCTGGGCGTGGAGTTCATGACGGCGAACACCGACGTCCAGGCCCTCTCCAGGTCAAGGGCCGTCCTCAAGATCCAGCTCGGCGCCAACCTCACAAAGGGCCTGGGCGCGGGCTCGAACCCCGATATGGGGAGAAGCGCCGCCATAGAGTCGAAGGAGCTCATAAGCGAGGCCCTCGACGGCGCGGACATGGTCTTCATCACCGCCGGGATGGGCGGAGGCACGGGCACGGGGGCGGCGCCCGTGGTGGCCGAGGTGGTGAAGGAGACGGGGGCCTTGGCCGTGGCGGTGGTGACCAAACCCTTCGCCTTCGAGGGCGCCAGAAAGATGAAGAAGGCCGAAGAGGGCCTCAAGAGGCTCAAGGATGTGGTGGATACCGTAATCATCATCCCCAACCAGAGGCTCCTTGCCGTAGCCTGCAGGAACACCTCGCTGACCGAGGCCTTCAAGAAGGCAGACGAGGTCCTCTTCCAGGCCGTCAAGGGCATCTCCGACGTGATAACGGTGCCCGGGCTCGTGAACGTGGACTTCGCGGACGTCCGGACCATAATGTCCGAGATGGGCCAGGCCCTCATGGGCAGCGGCACGGCCAGAGGGGAACAGAGGGCCCAGGACGCCGCAAGGAAGGCGATAAGCTCTCCTCTCCTTGAGGACATCTCCATAAGCGGCGCAAGGGGCGTGCTCATAAACATCACCGGCTCCTCCGACATGACCATCCATGACATAAACGAGGCCTCGAGCCTCATACACGAGGAGGCCCATGAAGACGCCCACATCATATTCGGCGCCGTCGTGGACGAGACCATGGGAGAAGAGGTGAGGGTGACCGTGATAGCCACGGGGTTCGGAGAGGCCTCTGAGGCGCAAAAGCCGAGGGAGGCGATAGCGCCGGCCCATGTCCTGGAGAACCTCGACGTGCCCACCGTCATAAGGAAGGAGAGGGACCGGGCCGCTGACCTGAGGACCGGGGAGATCCGCAGGCTCTCCAAGATGGGCGGCCACAACGCCGACGACGAGGACATATACGACACCCCGACCTTCCTGAGGAAGCAGGCCGATTAGTTTTTCGGCCCGACGTTTTAAATAGATATAGCCTTGGGCGAGAAAGGGGCGGATAGCCCCCTTTCTCGGCATGGGGGGGAATGCCCGGAAAAATCCGGCCTTAAGCCTGATAATATCGCTGGAAAATAAATCTGCCCCGAATTTTTTTTAGTTTCTTGTCCAATTTGGGGAGCCAGTTCATACGGATGGCTGCGAAATTTTTCGCAGCCATTTTTGTTTGTAATGGGCAGAATAACTTTAGCCTGTTTT
>DATEAM010000143.1:0-18913 GCA_035288385.1 Thermodesulfobacteriota bacterium | reverse complement strand
GGGTTACAAGGGGCGGGGGTCAAGGTGCACAGGTGGCCGGGGCGATAGAGAAGGTCCTGAAAAAAAGGGCGGCAGGACACCATGATTTTTGTCTCTGAAAGGGAAGGTTGAATGAAAACGGTATTCATGATCTGTCCCTTCGCGAAACCGAATGTGGGCGGGGTGGAATCTCACCTCGACAAGCTTACAGGTTATCTCTCGGCGAAGGGCTACAGGGTGATACTCGTCACCTATAAGCCCCTTACGACGAGGACGAAGGCCAGGGGCTACGAGAAAAAAGGAGGGGTGGAGATATACAGGGCCCGGTGGTTCGGCGTGGGCCTGTTCCCCAGGCTCGAGCCCTACTTCCCGCTCGTCTTCCTCTACCTCTTCCCGGGCCTCTTTTTTAAAAGCCTTCTCGTATACATGAGGAGAAGGAAAGAGGTGGACACGGTCCACGCCCACGGCTTCGTGGCGGCGGCAGTGGCAAGGGTTATCCTCGCCTTTTCAAGGAGAAGGTCGGTGGTGAGCACCCACGCCATCTACAACCTCCGTAACAGGAGATTCCTTGCCGGGATAATAAGGCGGCTCCTCAATGGCTTCGATACCATCCTCGCCGTGGGAGAGCCGTCGAGAAGAGAGCTCGTAGCCATAGGACTCGACCCCGAAAGGATAAAGGTCCACCCGAACTGGATAGACATAAAGACCTTCAACCCCATGGATAAGGACGAATGCCGCAGGACACTGAAGATATCCCCGGAGCACTTCGTCGTACTCTTCCTCGGGCGCATGATGGAGATGAAGGGCGTGGGAGTGCTCCTTGAGGCGGCCAGGAGGACGCGCAAGGACATAAGGTTCGTCTTCGTGGGGGACGGGCCCATGGCAGGGGCCGTAAAGGAGGCCGCGAGGACCGACTTGAAGATAAACTACCTGGGCAGGCTCCCCGACGACGGGATCATAAGAGCCTACAACTCGGCCGACCTCTTCGTCTCGCCCGTCCTCTATGAAGAGGGTTTCGCTACCGTCTACCTCGAGTCCCTCGCCTGCGGCACGCCGGTAATAACGGCGAAGAGGGGGTGTCTCCCCTTTTTCCTTAACCGGGAGGTCGCTGACCTCATGGAGGAGGTAAACCCGGAAAAGGTCCTTGACCGCATAGAGTTCTACTTCGACAACCGTGAAGAGCTCCAGAAGAGGAGGCATGTGTGCAGAAGCTACGCGGAGAAGAATTTCAGCGAAAAGAACGCCGATATCATAGCGGGAAGTTATTAGGCATGGAAAACAAAAACGAGCTCCTGGAGAGAATGCTCTCAAGGGTCGGGGACCTCGGCTTCAGAAGACGCATCGTAACGCTCCTCGAGTACATCGATATAAAGGACGGTGAAAAGGTCCTCGACCTCGGCTGCGGGGAGGGTTTCTACACCATGGTCATAAGCGAGCTCTACGACGCCGAGGTCACTGCCTTCGACTTTAACGCCACCCTCCTTGAGAAGGCCGCGGCGTGGACAGGAGGTGGTAAGAGGGTCGAGTTCGTAAACGGCGACATAGCCGAAACTCTGCCCTTCGAGGACAACGCCTTCGACAAGATCGTCTTTACCGAGGTCCTCGAACATATAGACGACGACAGAAAGGCGATTAGCGAGGTCTACAGGGTCCTTAAACCCGGCGGGGTCCTCGGCCTTACAGTGCCCAACGCGAACTACCCCTTTTTCTGGGACCCCCTCAACTGGACGAGAGAGAGAGTCGGCCTCGGACACTTCAGCGCCAGAAATACCGTGCTCGGCGGGGTCTGGTCCTACGACCACAAGAGGCTCTACTCCCCGGGGGAAATAAAAAAACTCGCAGAGGAGACGGGGTTCAGGACCCTAAGGGTCGAGACCCTCACGCACCACTGCGTGCCCTTTAACTACCACGTCCTGAGGCTCGGGAAGCTCTTCTACACCATGCTGCCAGTGCCGAGGGAGATGAGAAATTCGATGGAGAAGTTCAAATGGAGGGAAGAGGAAAAAGGGTCCGCCTTCAGTCCCGTAAACGCGGCCTTCAATATCTTTAAACGGATAGACACGAGGAACGACGGCCTGAACGGCACGGAGAGGTCGAGCGTTTCAATATCCCTGAAACTGGTGAAATGACCATGCATGTACACAGCAAAAGGTGGGAAGAGGCGCAGAAGATAGAACGCTTCTACTGGACGAAGGAGGACTTCCGCTCCAGCGAGTTCAAGGAACTGTTCATTAAATACTCGGAGGTCTTCGGGGAGATCGAGGCGAGGTACGGTTTTTCCGACGACTCGAAGATACTCGACCTCGGCTGCGGGGCTACGTGCCCCTCCACGCTCTTTAAAAAGGGGAAAAAATACGGCGTGGACCCCATAGCGGGCGTATTCCTCGAAAAGGACAGAAAAGAGCTCGAGGGGAAGATAAGACTCTTCGAGGGGAGCGGCGAGAACATACCCTTCGAAGACGGTTTTTTCGACGTCGTCCTCTGCAGGAACGCCCTCGACCACATGGACGACGTCCACAGGGTGATGACCGAGATGAAGAGGGTCACAAGGAAAAAGGGGCTCGTGATACTCTCAATATACACCTACACCCCCTTTATAACGGCCCTCAAGAAGACGAGCGAGTACATCCCCTTCCTGAGGAACGTGGAGCACCCCTTTACCTTTACGCCCCGGAGATTCAGGGACTTTTGTTCGAAGTACCTCGAAGTCCTCGAGGAGAGGGTGATCTTCGAGGGCAGAAACTCCATCGACTACGGCAAACAGGACGTGGAGATGACGGAACCGCTCCTTCACAAGATATTCGCCTGGTCCAACAGGTACATCTTCCTCAACGACTGGTTTTTGAGGGAATACCTCCTCGTCTGCCGCAGGGGGGCCTGAGTAGGGGGTGAGTGGGGCTGAAGGGGGGCTGAGGGGGGGCTGAGGGACTGGTGGGGGACTGGTGGGGGCCTGTTAGAGGAGGCTGGTGGTGATAGAGGGCTATGGGGGTGCTGAGGGGATGATAGGGGATGATGAAGAGGTGCTTCAGGGGTGAGGTGTGGGGGATAGAGGGTTTTACAGGTTTATTACGTTAATAAGGGCTTGAGCAGATGGGTAATATATACGAAGTCAAAAACGGGGAGCAAAATCCCTTGGCCATGAACTCCGGCGGGCTCTCCCCGAGGGCAAAAACCATTTTCTGGGGCATATTCCTTGCGAGCCTTCTGCCCAGGATATACTTTTTCAGGCCCGGTCTCTGGGCCTGGGACTCGGGTGAGTTCGCCGTTGCCGTCAGGGACCTCATATTCCCCCACGCGCCATATCTGGGGTACCTCGCCCTCGGGATCCTCTTCAAGCACCTCCTGCCCCTGCCCCTCGATACCACGCTCTCTGTGCTCTCCCTCGTCTCCGGGTCCCTCGTCGTGCTCCCCTTTTTTTATATGGCGAGGCGCCTGTTCAAGAGAGAGAATACGGCGCTTATCGCCACCTTCCTCTTCGCCTTCGCCCCGACCCTCGTAAACCAGAGCGGATACCAGGAGATATACTCCACCCAGTGCCTTTTCGTCGTCGCCTCCTTTGCGCTCCTGCTCGTAAGACCGGGTTACGGCTTCTGGCTTGCGGCCCTCGCCTTCGGTATAAGCCTTACGGTAAACATAGCAGACGTCTTCCTCCTGCCCTTCTTCCTCGCATTCATGGTCATAAGGAGGGAGAGCGCGGCGAGGGCCCTGGCGTGGTTTTCCCTGGCCTTCGGGGTCGAGGCGGCGGCCTTCTTCTGGTCATACCTCGTCCTCGGCCCTGCCGCGGCCCTCGATTACTGGTTCATGGATAACATAACTCTGCTCTCCAGGTCCCTCGGCCCGGAAGCCGGCATAAGGCCCGGTGTGCTCGTTAATGGCGTCGGCCAGATGGGGTGGGTAGTAAGCAAGCTCTCCTCGTTGTTTAACTCCCTCTTCGGCTCCTTAACGCCCTTTCTCGCCGTTGCGGGGGCGGCCGGGTTCTTTCTCCTCATGAGGAGCAACAGGACCTGGGCGGCCCTTCTCGGAGCCTTCGTGCTCCCCTATCTCCTGTTCGACGTCTACTTTCCCATGAGGGCCGTCGGGCTTTACCTCACCTTTTACCTCCCCGCCATGGCGTTGTCCGCCGCCGCCCTTCTCGACTGGTATGTCGAGGGGGACAAAACCGCGGGGTTTAGGAAAGGGGTCTGCTTTATTGTTTTCCTGCCCCTCTTCCTCTTCCAGAGCCTCGTTTCCCCGGCCCTTCCTGGAAGCTCCTCGCCCGAGGGGTTCCTTTACGGGCTCCACGGCTACCTCAGGTGGGTAAATCACGTAACGCCCGAGAAGAGTCTCTTGGTAACCGAAAGGGAACCCTGGATAACGATGTTCTATTCTGACAGGGCAGTCGTCTACAGCTCCTTTCTTGATGAATGGGAAAAGGGCATGACCTTCTTTCCCAAGGACCCGAAGATGCCCACGGCCAACGCGAGCAGGACAATAGAGCTTGCCGAGGTGGCGGATTACCTGAAAAGAGGGACGCCGGTTTACACGACCACACTCGCACCATTCAGCGGCTTCAAACCCTCGGAGAGCTGGGAGGGCAGGTTCATGCATGCCGACCTCTACCATAATTATATCGAGCGGACACCCGTAGTGGAGACCGTTACCGAGGACCTCTACGAAGACTTTTTCACGGAGACCTTTCGAGGCGACGCCTTCGAGATAAAGGACGTCGAATGGCAAAGGGACGGCGGGTTCATCCACCCCTCGGCCTACGACCGCACGGGCTCGGTAACGTATGCCCTCGAGTACCCCGGCGAAATAGAGCGGATGTGGCTGGACCTCGACATGGTGATATCCCATCCCGAAAACAGCATAAAGGTATACGTCCTCAACAGGGACTTCGAGCCAGTCTCGATCCGGACCTTTGCCGCAACGCCCTCGGAGGATGTGGTAGTGGCGAACATGGACCTTACGGAGCACCTGAAGGGCCGCAGTGCCGCCTTTATCAGGATAGAGCTCTTCGTGGACGACTCGAGCGGGCTCGCCCTTATAAGCGCAAGGCTCCGTGAACTCAGGGTAAAGACGATTTACAGGACTGTCGTAAAGAGGACCTTCCCACTGTACAGGGTCAGCCTCTTCAACCTTTACGTCCAGGACGACTTTACCTCGGACGGTTTCAGGGAAAAGAGTCTTGCCTACGAGAACCTCTCAAGGGACGGCGACGGCTACGTATACCCCTCCTCCTACAACACCCCGGCACAGCTCCATTACAGGATCGAAGCGGGGTCAGACTTCAAACGGCTGATGATGGACGCGCGGTTTTACGCCATGGGGGAGAGAAGCGTTGTAGAGGTATTTGCGAGCGCCGACGGAAAGGACTACTCGAGGATATACGCTTTGAGGGGCGATGCCCAGGGAAAGAGCGAAGAGCCCTTGATAGATATCGTCCGCGAAGGCTCGGGTATGAAGACACACGTTATGTTCGTAAAGATACTCCTTTACAGGGGCGGCGATGAAGAAAGACCACTTATAGACAGCCGCCTGGAGAAGCTCATAATATACGGGGAAGGCGTTTAGGTTTTTGTCGTGAACATTTTGCGAGGAGTCCGGTCATGAAGAAGGTGGAACCAGGGAAGATAAAGAAGACTAAGCTCTTCATCCAGGTCCCCTGTCTCAACGAGGAGAACTCGCTCCCGGCGGTTATAGCGGACCTGCCAAGGAGGATAGAGGGCGTAGACGAGATATACACCCTCATAATCGACGACGGCAGCACCGACAGGACCATTGATGTGGCCGAGGAGCTCGGAGTCGACTTCATCGTGAAGAACAACAGGAACATGGGGCTTACGAGGGCCTTCGGAAAGGGCCTCGAGGCCGCGCTTTTCCTCGGCGCAGACATCATCGTGAATACCGACGGCGACAACCAGTACAGGGGCGCTGACATCGTAAGACTCGTGAGGCCCGTCCTCGATAAAAAGGCCGACGTGGTGGTGGGATGCAGGGACATGGAAGGGCAGAGGGACTTTTCGGCGATGAAGAAGGTCCTGCAGAGGCTCGGGAGCCGCGTGGTAAGGCGCCTATCTGGCACCGACGTGCCAGACGCCACGAGCGGCTTTCGCGCCATGACCAGGGGCGCTGCCATGAGGTTCTCCTTCATGAGCAACTTCTCCTACACGCTCGAGATGCTCATCCAGGCTGGCCGGACGGGCATGAAGGTGGCATGGGTCCCCATAAGGACGAACGCCAGGACACGGGAGGGGAGGCTCTTCAAGTCCATACCCCATTTTATCTACAACCAGACGAAGACCATGCTCTCGGCCTATATCTTTTACAGGCCGATTCACATCTTCGGAGCCCTCGCGGCACTCTTCTTCCTCCTCTCGGCGCTCCTTGCCGGAAGGGTGGTCTATTTCCTGACACTGCCCGACCCCTCGATGGTCAAGTTCAAGACAGGAACCGGCATAACGCTCCTGTTCACCTCGATCGTGACGGTTTTCTTCCTCGGCGCGGGGCTCCTCGGCTCGGTCCTATCGGGCCTGAGGTTCCTCCTTGTCGACGTCAGGGGGAGGTTAAGGAACAGGGAGCTCCAACACAAGGTCTGCCCCGAGGGCGTGGAGATAATCAAGGCCCCACAATTCTTCAGGTGGGCATGGAAGGACCGGGACTACAGGACAAAGGTGGGAAGCTTGAGATGAACGGGAAAAGGACAAGGGTGGTGCTCGTGCACCCGCCTCTTAAAAATGTCATTACAGCCGCCACCCCGGACTACGTGGACGAGAACAGGGGGCATACACCCCCCATGGGGCTTTTATACCTCCAGTCGGCAATCGAGCACTCGCGCCACGAATCCGTCTTCCTCGACGCCGACCTCGAGGGCTGGAGCCACGAGGAGGCCGCGCGAAGGGCCCTCTCTTACGGACCGGACATAATCGGTCTCCAGGCCATGAGCTTTACCATGCCTGACGCCTACCTCGTGGCGAAGGCCGCAAAGGCCATTGACCCGGAGGTGGCTACGGTAATAGGAGGGCCGCACCCTACGATATACCCGCGCGAGACCGCCGGACTCGAGGCCGTGGACTTCGCCTTTGCCGGAGAAGGCGAGAAGAATTTTATCGCCTTTCTCGACATGTTCCGCGACCCCGTCGAGAGGACGAAGGTCCCGGGGGTGGCCTGCAGGGCGGGGGAGGGGGAGGGGGAGGGGGGCGCGACGACGTTCAACCCGGCGGGACTCCTGAGAGACATAGACGGGGTGCATTACCCGGCCCGAAGATCCTCCCACTACGAGAGGTACTCCTCGGTCCTCGCCGCGCACAACCCTGTAACGGTCATGATTACCTCCCGGGGCTGTCCCTTCAGTTGCATCTTCTGCAACCGCATGGGGCGCCAGTACAGGTACCACTCCGCAGGATACGTCCTCGGCGAGATCGAGGAGATAATAGGGCTCGGCATAAAGGAGGTATTCATCCACGACGACACATTTACGCTCAACAGGAAAAGGGTCGTCGATATCTGCGAGGGGATTATCAGCAGGGGCTATCGCGTCTCCTGGGAGGCGCGGACGAGGGCAGACTGCGTGGACGAGGAGCTTCTTTCTCTCATGAAGAGGGCCGGGTGCACAAGATTGAGCTTCGGGGTCGAGTCGGGCTCTGAAAAGGTCTTGAAGAGGATGAACAAGGATATGGACCTGAAAAGGGTCGAGGACGTCTTCAGGTGGTGCAGAAAAGAAGGGATAACTACCCTTGCTGACTTTATCTTCGGGAACATGGACGAGGAGGCCGATGACATGGAAAAAACACTCGACCTCGTAAAACGGATCAACCCGGATTATGTGCAGTACTCCATCCTGAGCCCCTATCCTGACACGCCCCTTTACAAGTTGGGAGTTGAAAAGGGGATTCTCCCGGGAGACGTCTGGGCCGAGTTCGCAACCGACCCCCTGAAGAAGTTCTCGGGGCCCCTTTGGACGCAGAATTTTACCGAGGAGGAGCTCGTAAGGATTACAGCCCGGGCCTACAGGGCCTTTTACACGAGGCCCTCCTTCATATTCAGGCAGCTAAGAAAGATAAGCTCCCTGGAGCAGTTCAAGAATATGGCAAGAGCCGCCACGACGATCTTGTTCAGCTGAAAAGGGTCTGCAGAGAAGAAGTTTCGGCCTCGACAGATGATGTGAGACCGGTCCGTCACGCCGCAAACTCATAAAGACGACGACAGCAACAGAATGGATTTTTTAACAAGAAAACACAGGAGAGTAACATATGAAAAAGAAGGTAGTGCTCTTTCACCCCAACCCCTTTTCCGCCACGCGCCCATATTACGGTGCCCCCCTTGGACTTCTCGCCATATCGAGGGTCCTCGACAAGGAGGGTTACGAGATAAAGATAATCCACCCCGTGACCCACAAGAAGTTCAAGCAGGCGGTGGTGGAGGAATGCGAGGGCGCCATATGCCTGGGGATATCGAGCATCACGGGCTACCAGATACAGGAGGGCAGGGAAGTGGCCCAGGAGGTGAAGAAACAATACCCGGACCTGCCCATAGTCTGGGGCGGATGGCACCCCTCCATTCTGCCCCGCGAGACCGTAAAGGACGAGTACGTGGACATAGTGGTAAAGGGCCAGGCCGAGAGGTCCTTTACCGAGCTCGTCCACTGCCTCGAGGACGGAGGCGATCTTAAGAAGGTAAAGGGCCTCACCTACAAGGATAACGGCGCCGTCGTGGACAACCCCCCGGCGCCCCTCGAGAGCCTCGATAATTTCCCTCCCCTGCCGTACCACCTGATAGACGTTGAGAAGTTCCTCAACAACCAGGAGTACGGCAGGAGGAGCCTCAACTACTACACGAGCTACGGATGCCCCCACCGCTGCGGTTTCTGCGTCGAGGAGATAGTCACTAAAAGGGGCTGGACGAGCCTTTCGGCCGAGAGGATGGTAGACGAGCTCGAGGACATGAAGAGGAAATACGACATAGACTCCGTTGCCATCATAGACAGCAACTTCTTCACCAACAAGAACAGGGTCAGGCGCATGTGCGAGCTCATGCTCGAGAGGGGGGTAAATCTCAAGTGGGGCAACGTGAACGGCAGGACCGCCACTTTGAAGAAGTACGAGGATGAGCTCTGGGGCATGATGAAGAAAAGCGGCATGGAGTGCATACTTACGGGCGCAGAGTCGGGGGACCAGGAGACCCTCGACTACATGTTGAAGGACATAGACGCGGGAGACGTCATCGAGATGGCGAGGTTCTGCAGCAAGTACGACATAAAGGTCCTGTGCTCCTACCTCGTGGGCTTCCCCTGGTCCACCGAGGCCGAGGTCTGCCAGAAGAAGGTGGACGAGGAGATAAGGGCCTCTCTTAACCAGATAAAGGAGCTCTTCGATATCCACCCGAGGTTCCGCTTCATGTTCGCCCTCTATCTTCCCTATCCGAGCACCACTCTCTTCAGCAAGGCGAGATCCCTCGGTATAGATATCCCGGAGAACTTCGGGGACTGGAGCAAGTTCCTCATAGCCGCAGAGGACGTGAACAAGCTGAAGGTCCGCCAGAAGTGGGTCAGAGAGGACCAGGCCCGGTTCATCCTCATGCTCTCCATATACATATTTTTCTTCCTCGACCCCGACTCCTATGACCTCATAGGCGACAAGATAAAGTCCCGCGCCTTCAAGGCCCTCTACTTCGTCGCCTTTAACCTCTATAAGGGCATCGTAAGGTTCAGGTGGAAGCATATGTTCTTCAGGTTCCCCGTGGACTTCTACGCCTATAACTACCTGAGAAAATACTCGAGGCTCGGTTGATAAAACTATGAACGTAATGCTTATAAACATGGGTGCCGAGCACACCTATCCCACGGGGCTCGGCGCCATCTCGGCCTTTCTCAAGAAAAACGGGCACCCGACAAGGCTCCTCGACCTCGTCGTGGACGGCATGTCCCTCGCCCCTGACCACTTCGACGTCATAAGGAAAGGCATAAATGATTTCAAACCTGGGATAGTCGGCTTCACGGTCTTTGAGACCGGGTTCCACTGGGCCAAGTCCATCTGCGACTTCATAAAGGGGATGGACCCGGGGATAAAGACAGTCGCAGGGGGCTATTACCCGACCCTCGCACCCGACGAGGTCATAGGCCACGGCTCCATAGACGTCATATGCAGGGGCGAGGGGGAGCATGCCCTCCTCGAGCTCGCAGAAGGCCTCGAAAAGGGAGGAGAGCTGAAGGACATAAAAAACCTCTGGGTCAAGACGAACGGCGCCGTCTACAAGAACGAAATAAGGCCCCTTATCGAGGACCTCGACTCACTGCCCTTCTGGGACAGAGAGATGTTCGACTATCAGGCGCACCTGAACCTCTCAAAGAAAGGCGACCGCAACGTAAAGGTCATGGCGAGCCGCGGCTGCCCCTACCACTGCACCTACTGCTCGAACTTCTACTTCAAGGGCCTCTACCCCAACAAGAACAAGTACCTGAGGATGCGCTCCGTGGGGAGCGTAATAGAGGAGCTCGCAAGCCTCAAGAAGAACTTCGACTTCGAGTACGTGGGTTTCCACGACGACAACCTCACCCTCTTTACCCCGTGGCTCGAGGAGTTCAGCTCGAGGTACCCGAAGGAGGTGGGCATGCCCTTCTACTGCGCCGCGAGACCCGAGACCTGCTCGGACAAGAACCTCGAGCTTTTAAAGAAGGCGGGCTGCTTCATGGTCCTGATCGGACTCGAGTGCGGGGACGAGGATTATAGAAGAAAGATGATGAACAGGAAGATGACGAACAGGCTCATCATAGAAGTCTGCAGAAGGCTTAAAAAACACGGCATCCTCATCTGGACCTTCAACATGGTGGGCATGCCGGGCGAGACGCGCAAACACATCTTGAAGACCGTTCTGCTCAACTGGAGGATAGGCCCGGACTTCGCCATGACCTCCATATTCTACCCCTTCAGGGGCACGGAGATGGGGGATCTGTGCTACAGGGAGGGGCTCGTCAACCTCAAGAAAAAGGAGGTCATAGGCTCATACGCCAACGACTCCATACTCGACCACCCGAACATATCAACGACGGAAATGAAGATAGCCAAGTACCTGACCATATTCTCGGCCATGAGGAGCAGGAACGGGTTTTTTTACAACGAGTTGATGTCGAGGGCGAAAAAGATGCTTTCAGGGGGTTAGTCTTGGATTTGAGGATACTCATATTTTTCAACCACCAGCTGTCCAGGGAGGTCATGAGCGGCGGCGAAAAGATGTTCCTCGAGGTGTCGAAGAGATACGGCAAATTCGGCGTGAATGCCAGCTGCGCGGTTCCCGAGATAGCCGTCGAGGAGTTGATGAAGGAGGGCTTAAGAACGCGCTTCTTCACCATCCCGTGCCTTGGCTTCGAGTACAACTCCTATAAGGATACGGCAATGGACGCCCTCAAGATCGCCCTTGTTTTCACCTTCCGGACAATATACTGCTCTCTGATGATCTTCAAGTGGCTGAGAGAGAGCAGGGCCGACTGCGTATATTCCACCGGGGATTTCATCCCCGATACCGTCCCTGCCATGTTTGCGAGGCTTTTGGTCGGTATCAAATGGATCGCGGTGATCCATCACATCATAGAGAGCCCGGTTAAAAGAAGGACCGGCTCGACCCTGTCGAACACCGGGGCCTACCTGATGCAGAGGTTCTCTTTCATTCTGATAAAATATTTTGCCGCCGGTGTTTTTGTCAAAAACGAGGGCGTGAGAGGAAGCCTTCTGGGGATGGGGTTCAAGGAGAAGAACCTGTTCATCATAGATAACGGCGTTGATTTAAAGAGGATCGAGGGCATGCCGTCCGATTATCCAAGACCCTTCGACGCCTGTTATATAGGGAGGCTCTCGGCAAGCAAGGGCGTCGGGGACCTGATAAACATATGGGGCAAGGTGATAGAGTCTTTGCCCGAGGCACGGCTTGCCATCATAGGCGGAGGTTCCCGCAGGCTTGAGGAAGAGAAGAGGGAAACGGTCAGGGAAATGAACCTTGAGAGGAATATCGAAATACTCGGCTCGCTTTCTGACGAAGAAGCCTACAGGGTAAGGAAGACGAGCAAGCTCTCCCTTTCCTGCAGCTACGAGGAGGGCTGGGGGATTACCATAGCAGAGTCCCTGGCGTGCGGTGTCCCATGCATCGTTTACAACCTGCCGGTCTATGAGGAGAAATTCGCAGGGGCGGTCGAGACGGTGCCAAAGGGGGATTTCGACGCCTTTGCAGGAGCGGTTGTGGAAATCCTGAAGGATAAAGGGAAAAGGGACAGGTTGTCCAGGCAGGGCAGGGAGGTTGTAAAGAACTACGATATCGACAACGTCGTGAGGAGAGAGGCGGGCGTGATCAAAGGCATCTGTTCAGGCCTTAAGGAGGAAAAGAAGTGGGAGAAAGCGTTTTAGAGGATTTTTCCAACAGAAGATATTCTGACGAGCACGAACTCAGCCGGGCGGATAAAAAACGCATCGAGATAGTGCTCAAGCTTATTGGCTCCGGGAATAAGGTCCTCGACATCGGATGCAGGGACGGGTCAATAAGCCGCATGATCATGGAGAAGGGAAATACGGTTTCAGGAGTCGATGTTTCGACGAATCAGGTTTCTCTTGCAAGGGAGAACGGTGTGGAGGCGTATCACGTGAATGCCGATAGCGCGCTGCCTTTTGAGGACGGGACTTTCTCCCTGGTGTTCGCCGGAGAGGTGATAGAGCATGTCCTGGATACGGACAGGTTCGTCTGCGAAGCCAGGCGCGTTCTAAGCCCTGGGGGGAAAATACTACTTACGACCCCGAACGTCGCCTCTTTTGGGAGAAGGATGCTGCTTGGCCTTGGCCGTAATCCTTATCTTGAAAACACACTGAGGGACGAGGATGCGGGACACGTGAGGTATTTCACGAAAGGGTGCCTTAAAAAACTCCTCGAATGGCACGGCTTCAATGTCATCCATTTTGCGTCCGAGGCGGTGAACCTGGACAGAAAAGAGAGATTCCAATCGGCGGCCGCGGCGAGGCTATTTCCGACCATCGGCCGCTCCTTGATCATGCTTGCGGAGAAGGTGTGAGAGATATGGAATATGTGAATATCGGAAAGGAGCCAATAAGGGCCTCGATGATAGGCTTCGGCACGGGCTCTTCGGGGTTTACGGGAGACAACAAGCAGACACGGCTCGGGGTGCGCGAGCTCTCAGACCTCCTCCATTACGGACTGGATAAAGGCATAAACCTCTGGGACACGGGTTATTCGTACGGCACGTACCCACATGTATCCGAGGCCCTTAAAAACATAGGGAGGGACCGGGTGGTCATCTCCACGAAGTTCTCCGATTCCCTTGAGAGGACCGTCGAAAAGAGGATCGAGGAGACCTTGAGGGTCTTTCGCACCGATTACCTCGACATATGCCTGCTGCACGGCGTCAGGAACCCCTTTGAGTTCAGGATGCGCTCGGGAGCGTTAAACGCCCTCCTTAAGGCGAGGGACAAGGGGTATGTAAGGGCCATCGGGCTCTCGGCCCACGGCATCGGAGGCATAGAGGCCGCGCTCCACACCCCCGAGATAGAGTTCCTCTTTGCGAGGATAAACTCCACGGGGGCCTCTATGGACGCCTACCAGGAAAACCTCCTTTCCAAGTTCGTTGCCGTGCCCTACGTGAAAGAGACGGCGAGGAGGATCATACCGAGGAGGCTCATACCGTCATTCAGCGCCCAGGTGGAATCTCTCCAGAGCTCCACCCGGGAGCAGGAGATGGTAAAAGGCCTCCTCTCGCGGTTCCACTCCGGCGGAAGGACCGTTTTCGCCATGAAGGTCTTCGGCGCAGGACAACTCGCCGACAGGGTCGAGGAGTCCATGAGATTCATAATGTCCCTCGGTTACATAAGCGTGTATCTCCTCGGCATGACTTCCAGGAGGGAAGTGGATGAGAATGTCAAAATCTATAACGACATCAAAGAAAAGCGTCTCTCAAGGCGCTGGAGAGAAAGTACTCCAGCCGCCTTATAAGCTCGGCGCTCACGTCATCGAGGCGGTTAACTCCCTTGGCAGGGCCTCCCTGGGGAGGTACCCTCATGTCGTCTTTCTCCTCGCCAGCCTCATTCCCTTCTGGCTCAACGTCACGGGTGTGCCCTCGGACGCCGTGTTGAACCTGAGGGACTTCGACACCCCCATTGACATAAACTTCGACCTCTACGTCAGGTACTACCTCTGGGATTCGAACTGGGGGCTCGGTCTACCCAACGCCGGCTCCTTCATACTCCTTAGCAAGAGCCTCATCTTCTCCTTCCTGAACCTCTTCGGCATTCCGCTCATATACATAGAGAAGATATACCTTACCGGGATATTCTTCACCCTCGGGTGCGGCGCCTATTACTTCACCACCCAGTACTTCCAGGTAAGGGACGATTACAGGAAGATAAGCGGACTTATGGCCGGGCTCTTCTACATGTTCAATATCCCCGTCTACACCCGCCTTATAGGCGTGCCCCACATCCTTATAGGTGTCGCCCTCTACCCCGTTATGGCGGTCCTGCTTCTCAAGGCCCTAAGGAGCCGTGACGCGAGGACCCTTTTGAGGTACAGCGCATGGTGCGCCCTCTCCTCGGTCTTTACGCTCTCCTCGGACCCTTCGATGATATTCCTTTACATGCCAACCGTGCTCTTCATACCCTTCATGCACATCATTATAGAAAGGGAAGGGCTCAGGCTGAAGGATGTGATATTAAAGTTCGCCGTAGCCTCCGTCTTCATCTTCCTCATAAACATCTGGTGGCTTACCCCGATACTCGAGGGCATACTCGGGAGCAGGTCGCTCGTGGCCGCCACCATAGCCCATTCCCACAACATAGATGTCTTCCAGTCTGCCAACAACCTGGTGAACTTCTTCGACAACATCCGGCTCCACTGGACGAAAGAGGGTTTCGGCATCCTCGCCCCGGACGGCACCCCCTACTTCAGGCCCGGCTATATAAAGAAGTATTACAACTCGCCGGTAAGCTATGCGATCTTCCTCGTTTTCCTGGCCGGGAGCGTTTACATCTCCTTCAGAAACAGGGAGAACAAGGCCCGGGTCGTCACGATAACCCTACTCGGGCTTGTGGCCATGCTCTTCTCTCTCGGCGTCCACTTCCCCGTATTCGGGGAGATCCACGAATTCCTCTTCTACAACCTGCCCGGCTTTCAGGTCATGAGGAATTTCTTCAAGTTCCAGTACGTGGTCCTCATATGGTATGCGTCCCTCGTATTCCTCGCGTCCAATTATCTCTTCTCGCGCTATTGGTCAAACGCGAGCGCCCGGGCCGCCGTATTCGGACTCCTCTCGTGCTTCATCCTCCTTAACGCCCTTCCCTTGACCGCGAAAAATCTCGCTGGCAGGCACGAGTTCTTCAGGATACCCCATTACTACGCCAAGATGAGGACCTGGCTCGATTCCCGCAACTCCGGCCTCTACAGGGTCCTGGTCTTGCCCCAGGGCACATGGGAAGAGACCTACGAGTGGGGCCCCAAGTTCGAGCTCGTGCCCATGCACAGGAACTTTTTCAGGAACTCCACGCTCTTAATCCAGGAGCCCGACCACGTAAAGAGGATAATAGAGCCCGTTGAGGAGTTGAGGGTGGATAACCTCGGCGGTTATATAGGCCTGATGGGAAGCCGTTATGTCCTCATAAGAAGGGATATATACGAGCCGAACCTTTCGGGAAAGAACAGGGAGCTTATAAGAAGACTCCCGGAGCATCTCGAGGCCCGCGGCATTGCCTTTGAGAAATCCTTCGGCAAGCTCGATCTCTACAGGGTCCCCGGACGCCAGGAGCTGCCCCGCGTCTATTCCTCCCCCGGCATAACCGCCGTCACCGCTGGTCTTGGCTCCATGGTCCACCTCTCATCGACCCCTTACATTGAAGACCGTCCGGCATTGGTCCTCACCGGGGAAGGTCAGAGAGACACTCTGCCCGTGGTATTTGGCCGCTTCAGAGACACTGCCTCCGACCGATTGGTCTTCGTCAATAACGACTACAGGGACCTTGTCCTCGACCTCGTAAGGACGGAAGCCAGAGAAGACGGCTCTCATATCATGAGCAGGCGGACCCCCGTGATCATAACCACGGATAAGCGGGGCAGGGGGGAGTTGAAGGTGGAAGGGCCCGGCCTGTACGAATGGTACATGGCGAGCCCCGCCCAGGAGGTGCGCGGTTTCGACATAAAGGTGGAGGTAGACGGGGTGGGGCTTGAAAAGGGGGCGAGAAACGATACGGCCGGCAGGTGGGTCAAGCTCGGAGAAATTACGCTCGACGACGGCTGGTACAACTTCACGGTGGACCTGAGACAGGCGATAGTCTCCGAAGACATGGAGCTTGTGGTTGTCGCGAAAGAAAGGCTTGAAGAGCTTACCGGCCTCGTCCTCGAGAGGCCCGCGAGCCACCTCTTTTACTCGGACAGAGCTGAGGTGGAGGAGCTGCTCAAAGACGAAGAGCTCCTCGAGGACGTCAAGCTCAGCGGTGTTAACCCCTATAATATCGGGACCCGCCGGTTCTACGTGGGCGAGGACGGGGAATATTCCATCCGGGCCTACATGAAGCCGGGAAGGGATTTTTTCAGGGAAGACCAGGTCATCAATAGCGACAACAGCGCCGTGGCCAGTGTATCCGTAGATACCCTCTCCGGCTGGGCGGTGAACGCCCTTAACACGGCTTACACAAGCTCTCTGTCCGAAGAGGGTCTGCATATAGACGCTTTTTTCCGTGGTTCCTCCGAGGTGAGAGAGGGCGTCTACCTGACCAAGAAGTTTTCGGGCATAGAGGTAAAAGAGAGACAGTACCTCGCCTTTACCGGCGAGGTCAAGGACCCGGGCGCTCAGGCCGTGGAAATAGAGATAGAGTTTACGGACAAGAAGAGGGGGTTCCTGTCGCTTGGAAAGAGAAGGGTTATACTGGCCGTCGAAGGGAAAAAATTCGTGACCAACCTTTACGGGAAGGTCTCCGAGGCCTTCGGCCAGGACGTGGCCAACAACCTCGTTATAAGCGAGGTGACCCTGAGGTTCAAGAAAGCCGCGGGAACAGACCTCTCGGCAGGGGACAAAAAAGTATACTCCTTCCTCTTCAAGAGCCTCGATTTCCTGAAGTCCCAGCCCACGATTATAGAGTTCGACGAAGTGCTCGGCGCCTATTCTACGGATGCCTATTATTACTTCACCACGGGCGGCGATACCGCGAGGGTAGACTTCAAGGACCAGGTCCCCGAGGGGGTAAAAGACGTCTACGCCCTCAAGACCGAAGATTTTATAGACCTTGAGGAAAAACCCGTCATCTCCCTTGCCTTCCAGACCCCCGCTATGGCGGACTCGGGCTTCAGCGGCATTAAATATTTTCCCGCGGAGTGGAAGGTCACAATGGGTCTTGACCTCGACGGGGACATGTTGGAGGACGAGAGGTTTACGACCATGCTGCCCCTTTCAGGGGCGAAGGGGTCGGGGCTGAGGATGAGGGTAAGGGCCTTTGACGAGGCCTCAGTGAGGTTTCCTGGAGCGAAGACCTACAGGCTCCTTTCCATGGGGATAAGCCATCCCGATGACTCCGAGGTCTATTCGCAGGTCGTCAGGACAAAAAAGCTCGTAAGGTACAGAAGCCACGAGTTCGGCCCACAGGAGTTCTCCGAAGGCCAGGGGGTCGTTAAGCTCGACGGGAAGGCATACGGCCTCGACTCCGTTGATGAGGAAAAGGACGGGCAAGGAAGCGGGTTCTGGGTGGAGCTCGCCCGGGCCTTTCTAACCGAAGGCGAACACTCCGTAGAGGTCCTCGAAAACGGGTTTTACAGAACAGAGGTCCTCGATATAAGCCCGGTTGCCGTCGGGGCGGAGGGCGCAGAAAAAGAAGAAGGACTTGCCACCGAGTTTGAAATGGTGGACCCCACGAGGTACGTCGTCAGGGTAAAGGACGCCCGCAGACCCTTTGTGCTCGTCTTTAACGAGAGCTTCCACGTGGGCTGGAGGGCCTATAAACGCAAAGAGAAAGACAGGGACGACCCCGAGCCGGCATCCGCGTTTCTTAGCGCTTTTATGGAGAGGGGAACGAGAGAGGAGATCACGGGGCACGTCATGGTAAACGGTTACGCGAACGCCTGGGTCGTGCCCGTCACTAACGAGGGCGCCGGAGATATCGAGATACTGCTTGAATACAAGCCCCAGAGGGTCTTCGAGCTCGCCCTGGCGGCGTCCGCTCTTACGGTGGGCCTTTGTGTGGTCTGCCTCGGGTACAGCGGGGTAAGAAGGAAAAGGGGGCCACGGTCATGGAGATAAAGAGGTTTTTAAGGGGAGGGCTCGTCCCAGGTGCACTATTCCACGCCGCCCTTGTCCTCGCTGCCCTCACCCTCGGATACAATACCTACAAGGAGTTCGTAAAGGAGTTCATGCCCTTCGCTGATTCCACGAAGGACGCCATAAAAGGGACCTTCCCCTGGATTATGACCCTCTCCACGGCCCTGTACATCCTCTTTTTCACCCAGAAGAGGTCAAAGGGTATAATCCTCGGCCCTCTCGGCTACGCGGCGGTAATAGTCCTCCAGGCGGCCATTACCAACCTTCTGTTAAATTCCTCGACCAGGGACGTGGTAATCCCCGTAAACCTCGCCACGATATACTTCGCCGCCATCATCGCCGCAGTCCTTGGTCTCAAGGCCATGATAAAGGTGGAGCTTAAGCCGCCCGATTCCAGCGAATGGCTCCCCCCGGCCCTCGAGAGGTTCTTGAGGGCCAAGTTGCCCCCTCTAATCGATTATATAAAGAAAAGACCATCGTCGAGCCTGATAGGAGGGTTCACTCTCCTCCTCGCATTCAGTGCATTGCTCCTGCTATTCAAGGAGGAGAGGCTCGCCGAGGCCCTCGCCGAGGTCTCGTACTTCATGCTCCTTATCGGGCTCGGCATGGAGACCTACGGATTACTCAAGCATGGCAAGGAGGAGAGCGAATAATCCCCCTTGAGGGCTT
>DATEAM010000142.1:0-2641 GCA_035288385.1 Thermodesulfobacteriota bacterium | reverse complement strand
GGGTATGAGAGGCGGCGGTCAGCTTCTCGATGGCATGTTTAAGGACGGAGGAGTCCTTCCTCTCTCCATCGAGGACCTTCTTGGCCTCGGAGATGGCCTCCTCGACGGTCTTTACATCGGCCTCGGCGAGCTTGTCGCGGTTCTCGCTCAGGACTTTTTCCGTGGAGTAGACGAGCCCGTCGAGCTGGTTTCTCGCCTCGATGAACTCTTTTCTGCTCTTGTCTTCTTCTGCGTGGCTCTCGGCCTCCTTGACCATTTTCTCTACCTCGTCCCTGACGAGCCCGCTCGAGGCGGTGATGGTTATCCTCTGCTCCTTGCCGGTGGCCGTGTCCCGCGCCGAGACGTTCAGTATGCCGTTGGCGTCTATGTCAAAGGCGACCTCTACCTGGGGAATCCCGCGGGGCGCCGGGGGTATCCCTATGAGATTGAACTTGCCGAGGGTGCGGTTATCCTGCGCCATGGGCCTCTCGCCCTGGAGGACGTGGATCTCCACCTGCGTCTGGCTGTCGGCGGCGGTGGTGAATATCTCCTTTTTCTTCGTGGGTATGGTGGTGTTGCGGTGTATGAGGGTGGTCATCACCCCTCCGAGGGTCTCCACACCGAGGGAGAGGGGGGTAACGTCGAGGAGGACGACGTCCTTTACCTCTCCGGCAAGGACCCCGGCCTGTATGGCGGCGCCTATGGCCACTACCTCGTCGGGGTTCACGCCCTTGTGGGGATCTCTTCCGAAGAAGTCGGTGACGAACTTATGTATGGCGGGCATGCGGGTCATCCCGCCGACGAGGACCACCTCGTTTATGTCAGAGGGCCTCAGGCCCGCGTCCTTCAAAGCCGCCTCGCAGGGCCCCCTGCTCCTGCCCACAAGGTCGCTTACAAGCTGTTCGAGCTTGGCCCTCGAAAGCCTCATCACCAGGTGTTTAGGCCCCGTCGCGTCGGCCGTCACAAAGGGGAGGTTTATCTCCGTCTCCATGGTGCTCGAGAGCTCTATCTTCGCCTTCTCGGCGGCCTCCTTGAGCCTCTGGAGCGCCATCCTGTCCTTTGAGAGGTCTATGCCCTGGTCCTTCTTGAACTCGGAAACAAGCCAGTCTATTATCTTCTGGTCGAAGTTGTCTCCCCCGAGGTGGGTGTCCCCGTTGGTGGACTTGACCTCGAAGACACCCTCTCCGACCTCGAGTACGGATATGTCGAAGGTGCCTCCTCCGAAGTCGTAAACAGCTATTATCTCGTCCTTTTTCTTGTCAAGGCCGTAGGCGAGAGACGAGGCCGTGGGCTCGTTTATTATCCTCTTTACCTCGAGCCCGGCTATCTTTCCGGCGTCCTTGGTGGCTTGGCGCTGGGAGTCGTTGAAGTAGGCTGGAACGGTTATCACGGCCTCTGTGACGGGCTCTCCGAGATAGGCCTCGGCCGACCTCTTGAGCTTCTGGAGGACGAGGGCCGATATCTCGGGCGGGAGATAGTCCCTGCCCATGCTCTCCACCTTTACCACCGCCCTCCCCTGGCCGTCCTTTTCCACGGGGAAGGGGACCATCTTCATCTCCTCGTTAACCTCGTTAAAGTTCCTTCCCATGAACCTCTTTATGGAGAAGATGGTGTTCTGCGGGTTCGTGACGGCCTGACGCTTGGCGACCTGGCCCACGAGTATCTCCTTGTCCCTTGTAAAGGCTACCACAGAGGGCGTTATGCGGCTCCCCTCCTCGTTTACTATCACCCTCGGTTCCCCGCCCTCCATCACCGCTACGACCGAGTTGGTGGTGCCGAGGTCTATACCTATGGTCTTTCCCATGTTTCCTCCTGAACTGTATTTTTGGATAATATACCATTTTGGGGGGGTTGTCAAAAACACGCCCAAAACCGTGGCATTACCTTAATATAATTTAGGTACGGGCATCTCCCGTGTCAAGGTCCGTTGGGGGGAAACTTTTTGTAAAAAGTTTCCCCCCAAACCCCACTTCAAAAACTTTTATGCCATGACCATGAGTTTCATGGAGGGAAATTGCGGTGATTAAGCTGATTAACGACATCGAAGGGGGAAAAATCATCCCTGAAGGTCCCCGAGCTCGTACTGGATGATGGAAAGGACGGCGAGGGTGGCGGTCTCGGACCTTAAAATCCTGGGGCCGAGTCCCACGGGGATAAAGCCCGCGGAGACGGCCTCGGAGAGCTCCTCGACGGAAAAGCCTCCCTCAGGGCCTATGAGGACGGCCACGTCTTTACCCCTCTTATCCTTGAGCGCTTCCCTGAGCCCCTGTGTGCCCTCCCCCTCGTAGAGCGCGATCCTGGTCGCTCCCGGATAGAGGGCGAGGACCCCGGGGAAGTCGCCGAAGGCGATATCGGGCACCCAGGCCCTGCCGCACTGCTTGGCCGCCTCCACGGCGATCCTGGACCACCTCGCAAGCCTCCTTTTCACCCTGTCCCCGCTTATATCCGGCACCGTCCGGCCCGTGGTGTAGAAGACCACCTCCCTTACGCCGAGCTCGGTTGCCTTCTGCACGATAAACTCCGGCCTATCGCCCTTTAAAAATCCCTGGAAGAGGACTATCTTGAGGGGGCTTTCACTGCCGCTCTCCACCCTCCCCTCTATCTCCACGCGGGCCTCAGCGCTTCCTACCTCGATGACCTTGCCCTTGAGCTCGAGGCCCCT
>DATEAM010000141.1:0-12298 GCA_035288385.1 Thermodesulfobacteriota bacterium | reverse complement strand
TGAAGAAAGGTTTCCCCCCAGACCCCCCCTTCCAAAGACTTTTAGTCATTTATCCTTATGAGGGAGACCCCCTCCCGTGAAAATTTCATCTCCCTGGGGGTCTCCCTCATGAGGATAGCCAAAAGTTTTTGAAAGGGAGTTTGAGGGAAAACTTTTTACAAAAAGTTTTCCCTCAACGTCTCCCGCCGAAGAGGGCGAGCTCGAAGACCTTGAAGTAGCAGTCCACGTCGTTGAACCCCGCCTCTTTGAGCCACGCGCACTGCTCCTCCACGGAAGAGAGCACGTTCGCCTCCTTATCCACCCTCTGCGTGAAGCTCTCCTTTACCTCTTCGTAGCTCTGTGGCGTCCCCTTTCCCAGGTTGTATGCGTAGAGGGCGTCTATGAAGAGCCTGTCGGAGATTTCCCTTATCCAGGGCGCTGGCGATGAGACGTGGTCCATGTTTACGAACATGCCGCATGGAGCGAGGAGTCCGTAGACCTCCTTGTAGAGGGCCCGCTTCCTCTCTCCTCTCTGGTGGTGGATGGCGTAGCCCGAGACGATGAGGTCAAAGGGTTTGTCTCCTTCCACGGGACCGAGCCAGGCCTCTGTGGCGAAGTCCGCCTTTACTATCTCCACGTTCCCTTCGAAGGCCTTCATCCCATCCCCGGCCTTCTTCAGCATGGGCTCCGAGAAGTCGACGAGTACGCCCTTTGCCTCGGGGTACTCGGAGAGTATGGCCCTCGAAAGTATCCCGTCCCCGCACCCGAGGTCCATGAATCTGCCGGGAGGTCCTCCCATCGCGGCCACGAGCCTCATCATGGCGTCTATCTGCTCCGTGGCGAAGGGCACTCCCCCGCGGATGCCTTCGAGAAAGGTATTTACGAGCTTATCGGTCTTCCATGCCTCGTCGATCCTCTCCATGAAATCATGGTCCTTTCGCGTCCTTGTTCAGTAAGGGTCCAGCATAGCTGTGCCTGCGGGTAAAAGACCGCCCCGGGGTCTATGCAGGATTTGGGGTCGAGCCGGAAGGCGTCTTTACTTTTTCCCCTCATCCTTTCCCTTCGACCCCTTGAAAAGCCCCTTTATTATGCGCTTGCCGAAGAGGAAATAGGCGACTACTGCGCCGAATATCAGGACCAGCATCTGGTAGAGCGTCCCGCCGGTGCCGGGGTCCAGATAGGCGAAGGCCGTTTCGCTTGAAGCGAGCGTTATCAGGGAAACGGCTATTACGTACTCTATCATTCTGAACATGCCTGGGTCCCTCCCTTTTTCAGTCTCCCTTTTACCTCAGGGTGCTGACGTCGATGCCCTTGCCCTCCATGTAGGAGAGGAGCTCTTCCCTGTACTCCCTTTCCAACGTTTCTTTCCTTTTATTCAGGCCTGACGGGTCGGCGTATACTGTTTCGAGCACGCCTCTACCCGACTCCAGGTTTAATTTATATATCAACCCGTCCCTCAGGATGTTGGCGTTATCCATGCCAAAAAAAGGGGGGCCCACGGATTCCTTGTGGCGCTCCCTTTTTTCCACGTCCAGCAACGTCTTATGGACGTTAAAACTGTATATAGGCCGCCCCCTCAAGGCCTCGTGGTCGAGCCCGGGGAAGATTACGGCCCCCTCCATCCAGTCTGGTATCCCGGCGTCGAGGTACTTCAATATCGAGGGAGCGATGTCCATATACTGCACTGGCTCATCCACTACCCTTCCGGACTTCTGTCCAGGCAGATGCACGACCAGGGGGAGCACGTGGTCTGAGGACCACATCATCCCGTGGTCGGTCTGGAAGACGATGAGAGAGTCGTCGAACTTTCCTGACTCCACGAGTGCCTTCAACACCATGTCGAAGAGGAAGTCCGACGTAAGTATGGCGTCGTCGTAGAAGTCGGTCTCCCACTTCTCCTTTTGCTCTCTGCCTGCGGAGAACTTCTTGACGATGTCCAGGAACCTCGCCCCGTGGGTCTTCATGAGATGTACGTGGAGAAAGATCGGGGCCCCCACCTCCTTTATCTTTTCCGCAGCGTATTGAACTCTCTCCAGGTCGCCGACCCCCCATATGTCGGCCCCGAGGATCATCGACTTGTAATAAGGCAGCTTGATCGAATGCCCGGTTATATAGGTCGACCTGGCGATGACCCTCCTGCCGAACTCATTCAGGAAGTAGAACTCCAGGTTAAATAACCTCTTCAACCTGCCCCGATGGCTCTCAAGGCCGCTGAAGCCGGTCTCCAGCCCGTTCTCGTTGTGGAAGCCGTACATGTTTATCCCGCCCGGCGAGGTGTAGACGCCGTCGCCTATGTCGATACAGTAGTAGCCCATCTCGGCGAGGATGCCGGGGAGGTGCTCGAAGGAGTCTTCGCCCATGAGGATGTCCGGCGGGAAAAGGACCCTCGTTGCGAGGGGGGACTTGCCCGTGAGGATGCTCGTATCCGAGCCCCTTGAGTTGCCGCTGCTGCTGAAGGCCCTCTTGTAGACGATGCTCATCTCGGAGAGCCTGTCCAGGTTCGGGGTCGTCTCCCGGTCGTACCCGTAAAGGCTCACGTGGTCTGCGTCGATGCCGTCAGCGGTGAAGAGTATTATGTCGGGAAGCCTTTTGCGCTCCCCGTAGGCAAGGGAATAACCCTCGACGGAGAGGGCTCCCAGGGGAAGACGGGCGAAGACCGAGACAGCGAAAAAGACGAAGAGAAGGATGTACGCGGCCTTTATAAGCCTTGTATGTCCTGCCAGGGCCTTAAAGAGGGGCTCACCCTTCATTATAAAGAGGAAAAAGGCCACCAGGACCACGGCCGCCAGTATCAGCCACCTCTTCGCCGCGGACAGGGTGAATACGTTTACATCAAAACTCGAATAGACCATCATGTCGATATGTATGAACACTACCGTTACGAAGGCCAGGGAGAAGGCTAAAAGGACAACAGACCTTATGAGGCGGCAGACGAGGGGGGAACTGCGGAAGACGGCTAAAAGAAGGCCTACAACGGCCATCAAGAGTGTGAGTGGCAGGAGCATAATCGCCGCGCCGTTTATTATTACGACGGCTGTCCGCCATGGAGAAAGTCCGGAGAGAAAGGATATCTTGGAGAGTTGAAATGCCGCTTCAAAGAATATGATAAATATGACGAGCGCCAGGGCTATGCCGAGTAGCGGCAATATGTTGTTTTTTTCTTCCATCCAGAGGGTCTCTCAGGCCTCATATCCGTTGAAAAAAAGGTGACATATATTCTATCGAAGGCGAAAAAAACAGTCAAGCGGGCCGGTTGCGCCTTACCAGATGAAAAAAGGCCGGCCTCCTAAGGCCGGCCCTCTTAATAAAACATGGCGCGCCTGGAGGGATTCGAACCCCCGACCCACTGCTTAGAAGGCAGTTGCTCTATCCTACTGAGCTACAGGCGCGTTTTACCGGGGGAGGACCTTTCTGAAGAAAGGTCCTCCCCCGGACCCCCTCTCCAAAGACTTCTATCTATCCCATGGGGGGAGGCCCCGTGGAAGAGGTTTCCCGTCAGGGGGGGCCTCCCCCCATGGGATAAATAGCCGAAAGTTTTTGAAGGGGAGTTTGAGGGGGAACTTTTTTCAAAAAGTTCCCCCTCAAGTATTTAAAATATAACACGCAAGCGCCCCTGGTCAAGGCAATTCTTGGAAGCCCCTGTTGACAGATTGAGGTTGCGGGCGATAAGATATAAAAATGGAGAAAAAGACGACAAGACCCGGAAGGCTCTACGTAAAACGCCACAGGGGCCAGTGGAGAAGGTCCGTCTTCTCTCTCCTCGAAGAGGCGGGCCTCGAGACGGCTATTAAAGACCGGAGGAGGATACTCATAAAGCCGAACCTCGTCGAGGCGATGGCACCTCCGGTTACGACCCCCGTGGGGCTCGTGGAGGCGATAGCGGACTTCGTCCTCGAGAAGGCCCCCGGGGCAGAGGTCATTGTGGGAGACGGCACGGGCTCCCTTGACTACGATACACGCCGCTGCTTTTCGGAGCTCGGCTACATGGAGCTTGCCGGGAGAAGGCCGGTAAGGCTCGTGGACTTGAATACCGAGCCCCTCGTAAGGCTCTCAAACCCGGGGCTTACCGCATGGCCGGAGATGTACCTGCCGGGCCTCGTATTCGATAGCTTCCTCATATCCGTGCCCGTGCTCAAGGCCCACACCCTCGCCGACGTCACCCTCACCATGAAGAACATGTTCGGTCTCGCCCCGCCCGAGCACTACCAGATGGGCGGGCACTGGAAGAAGTCGGGCTTTCACTCGAGGATCCACGAGTCCATACTCGACCTCAACAGCTACAGGACCCCTGACTTTACCGTGCTCGACGCCACCGTGGGAATGAAGGAGGCGCACCTCTGGGGACCCACAATAAGCCCCGGGCTCCTTATTGCGGGTTTTGACCCCGTGGCCGTGGACGCCTTCGGGGCCGACATGCTCGGCAAGGACTACAACCGCATAAGGCACATTGCAGGGGCAAGCGGGGTACTCGGCTTTGCGGAGCCCCTCGGGGTTGAGAGGATTTAGGGGGGACCTTTCTGTAGAAAGGTCCCCCCTAACCCCCTCCAAAGACTTTTGGCCATTCCCTCCACGAAAGTATCGTGGGGAAATAGCTAAAAGTTTTTGAAAGGGGGGCCTGGGGGGGAAACTTTTTTCAAAAAGTTTCCCCCCGGTCAGTAGCTGTAAAAACCGAGCCACTTGTATCTGTCTTTGTTTTCTTTATAAGAGACACCCTCGAGAGTCGAAGAGGGCCTCCCGAAGTAGGGCTTCTTTATGAACTCGGCGACGGCCACCCCGTTAGCCTCGAATACCGTGTCACGAACCTCGAGGACGGACTGGTCCTTGTTCGCTATCCCCATGGAGTTGCCCCTGAATACCGAGCCCGAAACCGTTACCCTGCTCATCTCGCCCACCGATAAACCCTTGTCGCGCGAGTTCTCGAAGAGGGAGCCCTCGCAGACCACGAGGGAGTTCGATACATCGAGCCCGTCCCCTCCCGTATTCATGACCCGTAGACCCTCTATGTGGGCCTCGCTGAAGTCGAGGTCGACTGCGTCCGAAAGACTCCCCGTAATCTCCGTATCCCTTATCCGGGCCGCCGATTTTATGATGTTTATTGCGTCCTCACCTCTCGCCCCCCTTATGCGAACGCCCTCCATGTAAACGTCGGCGTTGTAAAAGGTTATCCCGCCGTTCAGCCTCAGGTCCGAAACCTCTGTCCTGGGGAATTGCCCGAAGCCCTCGAACTCCGCGTTCTTAAGGACCACCTTTATCCTGTCCCCCCCGCCCCCCCCGCCCCCCCCGACGTAGATACCTTTCCAGCTCGCGCCCTCTGCCTCGCCTAAAAACCTAACGGGCCTTTTCTCCGTGCCAGAGACATGAAGGGCGCCCGTGACCCTTAAGGAGCTTCCCGGGGCCATTATGACCGTGGCGCCCTCGTGGACGAAGAGTCCCTTTTGTGCGTCGTCCAGAAAGATGTCCCCCTCCAGCCTCACGACGGCGCCTTCGGGTATATGGAAGCCGTCTCCGGCCTCCACCATACCTTCAGGGATTTTCCTCCCCTCGGCCAAAACCCCGGTTGACCTCGCGGGCAGATACATGTAAGGGGGGAAGAGGAACCAGCCCGGTCCCGCAGTCTTTAGCCTGTAGAAGAGGGGGTCCTTTCCGAGGGTGAGCTCGAAGACGAGGAGCCTCAAGTCCTCGCCCCCGGCAAAACGGTTCTCGAGAATTTCATCGAGAGTGACCTTCTCTGCCCCGGAGGCCTCGTCGAGCCTGAATGGGGCGTCTATAAGGGGTTCGTAAGCGCCCACACCGTCCCTCATGACCACCCTGTAAGGCGGTCCAGCCCGTTGGGCGTTACGCACGAGGAAGATCAAGAGGGCCGTGTCAGAGTCCATCAAAAGAGTGCCGAGAGAGGTTGCGACGTTATCGTATTTTTCGTCCCTTTCGACATCCTGTGCGTGCAAATCATTTTTTATCTTCAAGGGGGCGGGTTTATTCATGCCATCCCCTGGAGGGCTTTCTGAAAAGGCCCCTTCAGGGAGCCTTATACCCTTTTCAGAGATGATGCCGAGGATGCGCTCCTTTACGAGACGTATCTCCTCGAGGGCCTCCATGAACTCCTTCTCATCGGTTATAAAGGGCGAGGGCGAGAAAAACCCGGGTGAAGCAGTCCCGTCAGAAAGCCTGGAAGAACCGCGATAGTAGCCGCCGCCCGGCCTCTTAAGCCCGCCACCCTCTCCAAGGGCCTTCAGGCTCTCCACCCCCTGTGCCTTGACCCTGGAGAACTGTTCTTCAAGGAGCGGGTTTCCTTTGTCCAGGGCGAGGACCGATTCGAGGGTATTCATGGTCCTCGATAATATCTTCTCCCTCAAAGCATTGTCCGTTACGAAGTAACGGAGCCAGCTCTCGGCGAGGGATAGCCCCTCGGCTGTCGAGACGAAGGAGACGAGGGCCGGGTGCATGTCCGAAAGCCCCGTGGCCGCGGGCATGTTGGACAAGACCCCCCGCTTCCTGTCGAACTCATGGTCGTTCCCATAAAGCCCCTTCAAGGGCCATACCGTGTACTGGGGGTTGTTCATGGTCCAGCCGGCGTGTGTGAGGTAGGAGATGTAGCCGTCGGGAATCTTCCAGAGCCCTGGGTTCAGGTCCCTCGGCACGGGCGAAAAGGCGTTGGCAGCAGGGTCGTGGTAAAACCTCAGGTCGTCCACCCCGACCCCGTGGGCCGAGTAGTAGACCGAGGCGAAGGCGAGGTATTTTGAGAGGAGAGAGCGGTCGAGCCTCCTTAAAAAATCCCCGGAAAAGAAGAAGGCCGGGCCCGGTCTTTCATAGCCGGTTTCTTTTACCTTGTAAAGGTACCTCGAGTCGAGTTCGGCTCCATAGGGGTAGTCGAAGAAGAACTTTTTGGCGTCGACTCCCACCACGTCCCCCTCGGATGTGCGCCGGGCCGTGAAGGTGGCGGGGGAAAAATTCTCCATGAGGAGATATACCCCGACTCTCCGGGTATTGACATAGAGCTCGACGAGCTCGTGCCTCGGGACGAAGAACCCCATCTCCTCGAGCACGGACATGAAGACGAACTCGTATATGCCGCTCTTGGTATCGAGCCTGTAGAGCTTGAAAGAGGGCATGCCGAGGTAAGACCTGCCGCCGGAAAGCCTCAAGTCCACCGAGGGGAACCACTCGAGGTGCTCTCGAGTCCTCCCTGAAAGCCCCACACGGACGTCTCCGAGGACTCTATCGTGCCCGTCGAAGAGCGTCCCCCTGACCCTCCCGCCAGGCATGTTGACTGTGCCTGTGTCCCCGGACCCCCCGCCCCCCCCGGACCCCCTGGCGATGGCGAGGAGCCTCTCGAAGTCACGCGCCTCCCGGGGGTCTATCCTCAGGTTTATCTTTTTTGGATTATTTCCGCCTGAAGGACCCTCGACGAAGATTTTTCCAGCAGGCGTGAACTCGACCTTGAAAAAATCAAGGGGGCCTTCGCTCGATGCCTCTAATATGTATATGCCGGGTGGGAGGTTGAGCCTTTCGCCGGGAAGGGTAAGGGAGTTGGTCTTCGTATAGAGGGGAAGCCCCCGGGAGCTTATGACCTTCAAGGAATAATCAGCGCCCGGCTCCGTTACCTCGAGTGAAAAGAGGGCGTCGAATGATAATCTTATCCTCCACGTAAAGGAGTAGGCGCCTTGCGGGTCTATCTTGACGGACTCGGCCCAGGGCAGGACCGTCTTTACCGGGCCCGTAACGTCGAGGTCGTAGACGAGGTCCGAGAACCTTCTGCTCTCCGTTATTGCCGAAAAGGCGACGAGCTCCCTCGTATCCTTCTTTAAGAGGAGTGAGGCCCTTATGTCGGTGTCCTGGACCCTGTCCACGGGGCCGTCCCGGTATACCACCGCGGTGGCCGCCATGCTCGAGGCGGCTATGGCGATCAATATGAACAGGACGGTCTTCAGGCTAACCGCCGACCTTCCCATAGAAGACCTCTACCCTTTCGAGGTCGTCGACCCTGTTGAGGGTCTCGATCAACCTGGGTATGACGGTATCGTTGTATTTGCCGAGGTGGAAGGAGTACCTCAGGCTGTATCCTCCCCCCTTCTGGACCACGTCGTTCAGGACGAGGTCCCCTCCCCTCAAGGAGTCGAACTCGGCGGAGAGTATCTTCCTTATCTCCGAGTCTATCTTTTCGACCTTCCTCGAGGTCGTGGATATGAAGGCGGTCAGGTTTCTGCCGACGTTCAGGAAGGGCAGCCCCTTTCCCGAGAGGAGCACCTTGGAGCACACAACCAAGGCGACGACGGCAAGGAGGATCCCGGCGGCGTAGAACCTGAAGACCGAGGATAGGAGCGACATGGCTATGACGAGGAGTATGAAGGCGATGTCCTCCGCCTTTTTTATGGGGGTCCTGAACCTTACGAAGCTAAGGGCCCCGAGGAGCCCGAGGGAAAGGGGCAGCGAGTACTGGATGGCCCAGAATATGGCGCTCACCGAGGGGGCGATCACCACGAAGCTCCGGGTGAGGCTGTCGTTTCGCTCGTAGGCCTGTCCGAAATACACCCTGTAAAGAAGCATGCATATGACCCCGGCACAGAGGCTAAAGAGGATCGAGACCAGGAACTCCGCGAGCCCGAACTCGCTTGAGCCGATATTTCCCATCACACCCGCTATACCGTCCATTATCCGCCTCCTGGTTAATTGTTATGGCTAAAACTCCCCGAGAAAACTCTGCCTGCCCCAGACGAACTTGGAGAAACTGACGGGCTCGAGGCCCAGAGCGCTGAGAAAGTCCGGGAAGAAACCGGGTCTCGCGGACTTTATCTCGAAGATGTCGTGGTCGAGGGTGACCCCCCCGCCCCCCCCGCCCCCCCCGCCGTCCGTATCATCGGTCCCGGGCCGGACAAAGACCTTTATCTTCGTGTCGAGGTTGTACCTCACGTCGAACCTTGTGTCGTCGAACCTGAGCCTCTCGTAGTATATGACCGTATCGGGGTAGAGTTCCCTCTCGGGAAGCTCGCGCCTCAGGTCCGCGAAGGTGCGGCCGTCCATATCCTCGGATGTGGCGATTAAGTCCCTGAAGGTGGTCGGGGCGTAGCCCGGAGGAAGGGGTTTATATATAAGCCTCTTTACCTTGCCCGTCCTCGCATCCGACCTCCTCTTGACCTCGATGGAATAGAGCGCGCCCTCCGGGTCAGGGTCCATATAGGTCCTCAACCTGTACTTCTTCTTTGAGAGGTGTCCGTCCCTGCTCTCGAAGAAGCTCGTCCCGGAGGCGTCGTCGAAGTAGGTGGTCTTTAGCCTCGCTGAGTGGAAACGGGGGGGCTTGACGGCGTTACGGCTGATGGTGGACTTGAGGATTTCGGCGATTGCGCGGGGCACGACGAACTTGGTCTCGAAGATCTCCCCGGTGGCGGAACCCTCCTCGCCAAAGGCGGGCTTAACGTTCAGACTCATAGGGCTCGTAATCTCATCAGCTCAGTCAGAGGAACCTTGTCAGGAACAGCGGTTAGTTATCGCGTCTCAGCGTTAGCTCTACAAAAAGCGCAAGCCCTTGTTGCATGAAAAAGCAAGACTTCTTCGGGGCCGGTCAGGCCCCCTGATACACGGTCACTTTGATGGTCGGGGCGAGAGGATTCGAACCTCCGACCCCCTGCTCCCAAAGCAGGTGCGCTACCAGGCTGCGCCACGCCCCGGCTGCCGGGGGGGGCCGGGGGGAAACTTTCTGAAGAAAATTTCCCCCGGACCCCCTTCAAAGACTTTTTGCTATCCCCCGGAGGGAAGCCCCCGTGGAAGAATTTATCGATAGAAGGGCCTCCCTCCACGGGATAAAGAGCATAAAGTTTTTGAGGGGAGTTTGAGGGGAATTTTTTTCAATTTTCAAAAAGTCCCCCTCAAGAAAAATCCCTTAACTAAAAGTAATTAGCATAACGGGCAAGGGTTTGCAAGCTTTTTAGCGCCAGGCGAAATACGGCCCCCGGGACCGGTAAAAATTCCTTGACAGTAGGCCGATATTTGTATACTGTATACAATACAGGTAGAACTTGTCAGCCGACAGACCCCGGCCCTTCTCTATTTCGATAAAAAGCAAGTATAGGCCCCATTTTTCGCCTATACAGCGGGTTTTTTTCAAAAAACGTCTCAGGTCCCGAAGGAGGTGAAATGGCCCGGAAAAAAATTACCGTCGTCGGCGCAGGCCACGTGGGCGCCCATACCGCGCTGTGGCTCGCCACAAAGGAGCTCGGGGACGTGGTGCTTCTCGACATAGTCGAGGGCGTCCCGCAGGGTAAGGCCCTCGACCTCATGGAGGCCTCCCCTGTCGAGGACTTCGACTCCATGGTCACCGGCTCGAACGACTACAAGGACACGGAAAACTCCGACGTGGTCATTATAACGGCCGGCCTGCCGAGAAAGCCGGGCATGAGTAGAAGCGACCTCATAGAGACGAACATAAAGATAATAAAGGACGTGGTGGGGAAGATCGTAAAGCACTCCCCCGGGGCGCACATTATAGTGGTAACAAACCCCCTCGACGTCATGGTATACGCCGCCTGGAGGTTCTCCGGACTCGCCCCCAACAAGGTAATGGGCCTCTCGGGGGCCCTTGACGGCTCTCGCATGAGGTCCTTCATAGCCATGGAGCTCGGGGTGTCCGTTGAGGACGTGCAGGCCATGGTCATGGGAGGCCACGCCGACGAGATGGTCCCCCTGATAAACTATTCGACAGTAGCGGGGATACCAATAACACAGTTGTTAAGCAAAGAAAAAATAGACGCCATTGTTAAAAGGACGAGGACGGCGGGCGGAGAGATAGTGGGGCTCCTTAAGACCGGCAGCGCATACTACGCCCCCTCTGCCGCGGCCGCGGAGATGGCCGAGGCGATAATAAAGGATAAGAAGCGCGTGATACCCTGCGCCGCCTATCTTAGCGGCCAGTACGGCGTGGACGGCATCTTCATAGGCGTGCCCGCCAAGCTCGGAGCCGGAGGCGTTGAGGAGATATTCGAGGTCGAGCTCGACGAAGGGGAGAAAAAGGCCTTCGACGCATCCGTAGCGGCAGTAAGAGAGCTTATCGCCGAGATTAGATTTTAGGCCCTCTAAAAGGAACAGGATATTGAGAAAGATCAAGGCCGAAGAGATTACAAAAAAGGTGAGGAAACTCTGTATCGAGGCCGCCTGCAGTCTCGAAGGGGACGTGGCGACGGCCATAAGGGGTTCGTTGGATAAAGAAGAGTCCCCCCTCGGCAGAGACGTCCTCGCCCAGATAGTAAAGAACTTCGAGATCGCAGGGGCCGAGAACGTACCCATGTGCCAGGACACGGGTATCCCCGTATTCTTCATAGAGGTGGGCCGGGAGGTGGCCCTCGACGCCCCCCTCGAGGCGGCGGTGAACGAGGGCGTGAGGCAGGGCTATAAGGACGGTTATTTGAGGAAGTCCGTCTGCCACCCCCTTACGAGGGTGAACACCGGGGACAACACCCCTTCGATAATCCATACGACCATGGTCGAAGGGGAGAGGGTGAGGATAAAATTCGCCCCCAAGGGAGCGGGAAGCGAGAACATGAGCGCTCTTAAGATGCTCAAGCCCGCCGAGGGCATCGAGGGTATAAAGAACTTCGTAGTGGAGACTGTAAGGCAGGCTGGCGGGAACCCCTGTCCCCCCATAATAGTCGGAGTAGGGATAGGCGGGGACTTCGAGAAATCTGCGATACTCGCCAAAAAGTCGTTACTCAGGCCAGTGGGCGAAAAAAACCCGGACGCCGAAGTGGCAAAGATAGAGGCGGAGCTCCTCGACTCCATAAACTCGCTGGGCATAGGCCCCATGGGCTTCGGCGGCACTGTTACCGCCCTGGCCGTGCACGCGGAAGTTTCCGCCTGCCACATAGCGAGCCTTCCCGTGGCCGTTAACATCCAGTGCCACGCGGACAGGCACAAGGAGGCCGTTGTCTGAGATGAGCGGACCGGTCAGGATAACGGCGCCGCTTAAGGACGCCGACACCGAAAGGTTAAAGGCCGGAGACAGGGTCCTAATCTCGGGGGTGCTCTATACGGCCAGGGACGCGGCTCACAAGAGGTTCATGGAACTCCTCGACAGGGGAGAGAAACTCCCCTTTGACGTAAAGGGACAGATCATCTATTACGTGGGCCCTACGCCGGCAAAGCCGGGCCAGGCCATCGGCTCGGCAGGGCCAACGACGAGCGGCAGGATGGACGCATACACGCCGAGGCTCCTCGAGCTCGGTCTAAAGGCAACCATAGGAAAGGGCGCGAGGAGCTCCGAGGTCATAGAAGCGATGAAGGCGAAAAAGGCGGTTTACCTCGCAGCCGTGGGCGGGGCGGCCGCGCTCATATC
>DATEAM010000140.1:0-3936 GCA_035288385.1 Thermodesulfobacteriota bacterium | reverse complement strand
AGGGTTCCCCCAGACCCCCTCCCAAGACTTTTGGCTATCCCATGGGGGGAGACCCCCTCGGAGAAAATTTCCCGGTAGAGGGGTCTCTCCCCATGGGATAAATAGTTAAAAGTTTTTGGAGAGAGTTTGAGAGAACCTTTTTTCAAAAAGGTTCTCTCAAGAAAGGATGCGATATGAAAATTGCAAAAAAATTCCTCTTTTTTCTCTTAGTGATGCTCATAGCCGTCCCGGCCTTTGCCTTGGAGGCCGACGAGATTGTGGAGAAGGCGAGCCGTGCCTACTACTACGCCGGAGCCGACGGCAGGGCCGACGTTACGATGACCATAACGGACTCAAGGGGCAGGACCCGCACCAGGGGGCTTACCATGCTCCGCTACGACGTAGTGGACGGGGGAGGGCAAAAATATTACGTCTACTTCCACAGGCCCGCCGACGTGGAGGGGATGATATTCATGGTCTGGAAGAACGTGGACAGGGACGACGACCGCTGGCTCTACATCCCCGCCATAGACCTCGTAAAACGCGTGGCGGCGAGCGACAAACGCTCGAGCTTCGCAGGCTCTCACTTCACCTACGAGGACGTCTCGGGCAGGTCCACCGCCGACGACACCCACGAGCTCCTGAGAGAAGAGAAGCTCAACGGCAGAAACACCTACGTAGTCAAAAACACGCCCAGGGACGGGGCAACAGTCGAGTTCTCCTATTACCTCACATGGATAGACAGGGAGAACTTTCTCCCCCTCAAGGGCGAATACTACGACAAGGCGGGAACTCTCTACAAGACCATGACCTCGGAGGAGATAAAGACCATAGGGGACATCCCCACGGTCACAAAGGCCCGGGCCACAAGCGCAGAGGGCGGAGAGACAGTAGTAGAGTTCGAGGAGATAAAATATAACGTGGGGCTGAATGAGGACGTCTTCAGCGAAAGATACCTGAGAAAACCCCCGCGCAAATGGGTCAAGTGACTTTACTGGAGAAACCTTTTTGAAAAAAGGTTTCTCCAGACCTCTTCCAAAAACTTTTAGCTATTCCGGGGAGGGAGACCCCCGGGAAGAAAATCCGGCAAGAGGGGCCTCCCTCCCCGGAATAAACAGCCAGAAGTCTTTGGAGGGGGGCTGGGGGGAAACTTTCTTCAGAAAGGTTCCCCCCAAAAAGATACCTGAACATGAAAATGTCTTTTACCCTTTTAAAAAAATCCTGCGCGGCTTTCGTCTTCGTCCTCTTCGTATTTTACGCAGGGAGCTCCCATGCCGTTGAAGGCCTCCACGGCTTTGCCGAGGGCGGGTGGGGGCTGAAGTTCGGGGACGAGAGGGCCGAGAAGGACGACTTCAACCTCGCCGAGGCGAGGGTCCAGCTAAAATACCTCTACTTCCCGGGGTTCCTCGAAGGGTTATCGGGCGAGGTGTTCTTGAAGGGCGAGCTCCTCGCCGACGGCTACGACGAGAGCGTCACAGCCGATGCGAGGGAGCTGAACCTCTTCCTGAGGCCCCTCGATACCCTCGACATAAAGGCGGGAAGACAGGTCCTCACCTGGGGCACCGGGGACTATCTCTTCATAAACGACCTCTTCCCCAAGGACTACGTATCCTTCTTCATAGGCCGGGACGACGAGTACCTGAAGCTCCCGAGCGACGCTGTAAGGGTCTGGCTCTTTACGGATACCGTCAACCTCGACTTCGTCCTGATACCCTTCTTTGAACCCGACAACAGCCTGCGCGGAGACAGGCTCTCTTTTTACGACGGCCTCACCGGCGAGATCTCAGGGGAGTCCATGGACAGGGTATTTACAGAGCCCGCCGGCTCCACGGAAAATATGGAGCTTGCGCTGAGGGCATACGGGAACGTTAAGGGCGTAGAGGCCGCCCTTTATCTCTTTAACGGCTTCTATAAGGAGCCCCGCGGCATAAAAGACGCCTCCAGAGAGGAGTTCTTCTACCCGAGGCTCCAGGTCTACGGCTTTAGCGTGAGGGGCCCGGTCCTCGGCGGGGTCGGGAACATAGAGGCGGGGTATTACTCCTCAAGGGACGACCTCGACGGCTCGGACGGCGCAATTGAGAACCCCTCGATAAAATACCTCGCAGGATACTCGAGGGACCTGAGGGACGACTTAAGAGCGGGGGTGCAATACCTGGTTGAAGAGACGCTCTACTACGACAGGTACAGGGAATCCCTCTCCGAAGGCACGCCGGCAGCTGACGAGTTCCGCCACCTCCTCACGCTTCGCCTTACCAAGCTCCTCAGGGCCCAGACCGTTGAGGCGAGCCTCTTCACCTTCTACAGCCCCTCTGACAGGGACGTTTACCTGAGACCCTCTGTGGGCTACAAGGTTACGGATAACCTCAAGGTCACTGCCGGGGCGAACATCTTCTCAGGGAGATTCGACCATACGGAGTTCGGGCAGCTCGAGGGCAATAACAACGTCTACGCGAGGGTAAGGTACAGTTTCTGAGCCCTCCGGGGTTGCCGGTAAAGAAGGGTTTTCTGGTCTTCAGGATATTAACGCCCGGGGTGTGGAAAAAACCTTAAAGAAGCCTGATATGGCGATAAATCCGGTTTTTTTGTTATTCAGGAGTCTTTTTGCCTGTACAAAACTCGATAAGGCCAGCCTCGTACCCCTCTCTCAAGGGTAAAGACATTTCTTACTTAAAGGCGGGCACCGGAGGCCGGAAATTAAAAAGCCCCGATACTTTCGTTACGAGAGTTTTTCAATGACGGCCCGGCAAAAGTCCGGCAGGTCCCCTGGGTGGCGCGACGTTACGATGTTGCCGTCGACGACTACTGGGGAGTCCTCGTACCTGGCCCCGGCGTTTACAAGGTCCGTCTTCACCGAGATATACGAGGTCGCGCGCCTGCCCCTCAAGACCCCTGCCTCGATAAGCACTTGGGGGCCGTGACATATGGCCGCAACGACGAGGCCCTTCTCCACGGCCTTCCTTACTATATCCACCATCCCGGGCTTTATGCGAATCCTGTCCGGGGCGATACCTCCAGGGATAATAACCGCCGAAAAATCCTTTATATCGACCTCGGCAGGGGTCCTTTCGGCCTCGAGGGGGTAGCCGTATTTACCGTGATAGGTCCCCTTCTTCGCGGCGACCACCGTAACGTCGCACCCGGCCTCCTTCATGCGGTAGTACGGGTAAAGGGCCTCGGAGTCCTCGAAAAGGTTATCTATGAGCATCATGACCCGCTTTGCCACGGGGTTTTCTCCTTTCCACAGAAACAAAACCGCCCGGATAAGTATTATCCCGCGGCGAGCGACTTTTTTATCCTTTTTGAGAGCATATCCGCGCACCTTACTGGCTCGGGGACCCTGTAGCTCGTAGCACACCCGAGGACTATCTCCACGGAGCCGTCAATGTCCGTTCTGTGTCCAGGGGATACGAATACCGGCCTCTTAGAGTCCCTCGTCCTTAAAACCGTCCCTACGACCCCTCCCCTGTAGAAGAGAGCCCTCCGGCTCCCCTTTTTCCTGCCCGGCTCCCCGTGGCTCCCCACGAGCCTCGACTTGGCGCAGCCGATCGCGGGGATATCGAGGAGCACGCCAACGCAGGAGGCCACCCCAAGGCCCCTCGGGTGGGCTATGCCCTGGCCGTCGAATATCACCACATCGGGCCTGGTCTTGAGCCCCTCGAGGGCCTCCATCAGGGCAGGCCCCTCCCTGAAGGATAGATAGCCGGGGATGTAGGGGAAGGTTACCCTCTTTACGCTGTGATTCTCCTCCACGTGGACGAGCCCCGGGTAGGTGTACACGCAGGCCGCACCTATGACCCTGTCACCGAAAAAGGCCGCGTCAACCCCTGCTACATACCGCGGGGTCTTCTTCAGAGGAGCGAGCTTAACCCTCCTGCCCAGAGACTCCTGAACGCCCTTTAAACGCACCCTGTCCGCGGGCCATTCGAGCTCCAGAAAGGATTCTTTCATGTCTTGGGG
>DATEAM010000139.1:0-2284 GCA_035288385.1 Thermodesulfobacteriota bacterium | reverse complement strand
CTTTGGGGGAAACCTTTCTGAAGAAAGGTTTCCCCCAAACCCCCTTCCAAAGACTTTTAGCTATTTATCCTGAGGGGGGGAGACCCCCTCTCACACGAATATCATCTCTCGGGGGTCTCCCCCCCTCAGGATAGCCAAAAGTTTTTGGGAGGAGTCTGAGGAACCCTTTTTTCAAAAAGGGTTCCTCAGCCTTTCTTGACGCACCGGGGTTTGAATGTTAAACTCCCCATATGCCACTAAAAACAATCGGGAAATTCGAGATCAAAAACCTCCAGGTATTGGACGAAAAGGGCGAGGCAGACCCCGCCCTCATGCCAGGGCTCTCCGACGGGGAGGTCAAAAAGGCCTACGAGGCCATGGTCCTTGCCCGGACCTTCAACTCGAGGGCCTTGAGTCTCCAGAGGGAGGGGCGCCTGGGAACCTACGCCTCTATACGCGGCCAGGAGGCCTCGCAGATAGGGAGCGCCCTCGCCCTCGAAAAAGAGGACTGGATATTCCCCTCTTTCAGGGAGTCCGGGGTCTTCGTCGCCCGCGGATACCCCCTCTGGCTCATCTTCAAGTACTGGATGGGCGACGAGAGGGGCATGAAGGTCCCCGAGGACCAGTTCATCTTCCCCATGAGCGTGCCCGTTTCCACCCAGATACCCCATGCAACGGGAGCCGCGCTCGCCATGAAGCTTAAGGGCCACAAGAAAGTAGCCGCAGTTTACTTCGGGGACGGGGCCTCGTCGAGGGGGGATTTCCACGAGGCCATAAACATCGCCGGCGTCTTCAGGGCGCCCGTGGTCTTCCTCTGCCAGAACAACCAGTGGGCCATATCGGTCCCGAGAAGCAAACAAACGGCCGCCGAGACCATAGCCCAGCGCTCCAACGGATACGGGATAGAGGGCATACAGGTAGACGGGAACGACTTCTTCGCCGTCTACAGGGCTACGAAGGAGGCCGTTGACAGGGCCCGGTCCGGAGAGGGCCCCACGCTCATAGAGTGCTTCACCTACAGGCTCGACGACCATACCACCGCCGACGACGCCTCGAGATACAGGACAAAGGAGGAGGTGGATGAGTGGACCCATAGGGACCCGCTCCTGAGATTAAAACTCTTCATGGAGAAGAAGGGCCTGTGGACCGAGGAGTACGGCAAGGAGGCCGACAAAAAAGCGGCCGAGGAGGTTGACGGGGCCATAAAAGAGGCCGAGTCCTACGGGGCCCCGGACCCCGCGGACATCATAGGCTACACCTACGGAGAGCTTACGGGACGGCAGAAAAAGGAACTGAAGGACCTCGGATGGGAAAGCTGAACATCGTACAGGCCATAAACCTCGCCCTCGCAGAGGAGATGGAGCGCGACCCGAACGTCGTAATACTCGGTGAGGACGTGGGAAGGGACGGCGGGGTCTTCAGGGTCACCGAAGGGCTCCTCGAAAGGTTCGGCCCCGAAAGGGTCCTGGACACGCCGCTCTCCGAGCTCGGCATAGTGGGGGCCTCCATAGGCATGGCCGCCTACGGGCTAAAGCCCGTCGTGGAGATTCAGTTCATGGGCTTTTCCTACGCCGCCCTCGAGCAGGTCTTTTCCCACGCCGCCCGCATACGCTCGCGCTCGAGAGGGCGCTACACCTGCCCCATGGTCGTAAGGACGCCCTACGGCATAGGGATAAAGGCCCCGGAGCTCCACTCCGAGTCCGCCGAGGCCTTTTTCTGCCACATGCCCGGCGTAAAGGTAGTCGTGCCCTCCACCCCCTATAACGCCAAGGGCCTCCTCGTATCGGCCATAAGGGACCCGGACCCCGTCATCTTCCTCGAACCCACGAGGCTCTACAGGGCCGTTAAGTCCGAGGTCCCGGAGGGCGAGTACGCCGTGCCGCTGGGAAAGGCCGAGGTACACCAGGAGGGAGGGGAAATAACCGTCGTCGCCTGGGGCACCATGCTCCACAGGGCGATGGAGGCGGTAGAGGGCTTCGACTGCGAGATAATAGACCTCCAGACCCTCAAACCTCTTGACGAGGAGACGATCATCAACTCCGTAAAAAAGACGGGCAGGCTCGTCATCGTGCACGAGGCTACAAAATACTGCGGCCTGGGCGCCGAGATAGCCGCCCTCGTCTCCGAAGAGGCGATGGTTTACCTCAAGGCCCCGGTCCTGAGGGTCGCCGGGCCCGAGGCCGTAATCCCCATGGCGAGGCTCGAAGACGAGTACATGCCTTCCGCCGGGAGGATAAAAAAGGCCTTAGAGCTCGTCATGGAATACTGACTGGAGAAACCTTTTTGAAAAAAGGTTTCTCCAGAC
>DATEAM010000138.1:0-8567 GCA_035288385.1 Thermodesulfobacteriota bacterium | reverse complement strand
GGAAGGAGCCCTGTAATCTCTTCGACAAGAAGACCGCCATGACGGCCCCGGAGGCTACAATCAACAGAAACAGCCCCGGGTATCTGACGCCGTAGACCACGGGCGTAAGCCCCCACCTCGCAACCATCCTCAACGCCTCGTGCCTGGAGATGAGGTCCGCAAGGGGCGGAGAAAACCTGTAGTAGAGGCCCACGAAGACCCTGCCGAGGGGGTCATTGAGGAGGACTGAGTCCCTGAAATCCCTGAGTGTCGCCACATGGGGGTGGAGGTAGGAGCCGTATGCGGCCGTGGCTATGAAACACCCTCCCCCACCGCCCCCCTCGACCCCACCGCCCCCCACGCCGGAGTATCCGTGAGTGCTCCCTGCGAGGGAGATACCCACTTCCGGGTTGTCCGGGTCGTCGGAGCTTACGGTGAGCGTTGCGTCAAAGGCCCCCTCGGAGAGGGGGTTGAAGGTAACGGTAACGGTGCAGCCCTCCCCGGCGGCGAGTCTCGGGGCCGTGGTCCCGCAGGGGTTTGCCCCCCCCTTTTCATCCATCACGTAGTTGGCCGTGTCCGAAAGCCCCATTGCCGAGACATTAAGGTAGGAGGCGGCCGTGTTCGAAAGGCTGAACTCTGCCGCCTCGGAGGTAGCCCCCACGTCGAGGCTTCCGAAGTCATGGGATGCGGGGCTTACGGATATCTGCGCCCCTGCCGGCGCGGTCAAGGCGTAGAGGGAGCCCACCCTGATGTTTCCGAGCATGAAGTTCGAGGGCAGGATGGAGGGATAATAGAACAGGCTTTCCCACACCTTAGTTCCCGAGGGGTCCACCTCCTGGATGGAGGAGGAGGTGTGGTTCTGGTCGTTGGGGATGGTTAACAGGATGTTCCCGTTCTCCAGCATCCTGACGTTACCCGCGTGGTCGACGAACTGGAGCAGGTCGTATTCCCAGGATATCTCGGAGGTCTTCTGAGTCTCGTCGAGCTTGTAGATGAGGACCCTGCTGAAGTCCTGCGAGGTCTCCTCGTATCTGTCGTTTCCGTTGTCAAAGAGAAGGACCGAGCCGTCGGGGAGGTAGCTTGCCGAGTGCTGGTAGAGAAACCACTGAAGGTCCGCCGCCTCGGCCCCCGTATAGGCGAAGTCAAGGCCTCCGCCAAGCTGCCAGACGACCTCTCCCGACCCGTAGTCTATCTTTATGACCCTGTTCATGTTCCTGATGGAAAGGATTATAGACCTGTTGCCCCCCTCGTCTGTATAGAGGTGAATGGAGTTCGCGTGCGTCCAGTCGGCGCCGCACTCCTCGATAAAGAGCTCCTGCCACCTGTTGTGCGCGAAAAAGTAGCCCAGCTCGCCGGCGTGGTCAGCGCTCTTCCACCTCCATACCTCGTTGCCCTCGCTGTCCCTTTCCACTATGTCGTCGGTGCACCAGTCCCTGTCGTTCCCGAAGACCCTGGAGCGGGTCATGTACATGTAGTTGCCCTCGGGGGTTACGAGAAAGTCATGGTGGACCACCTCGCCGTAGACCGAGGCGTCCAGGAGGACCTCCTCGTTACCCCTGTAATCCACGGCCTTTATGGCGCTGTAGGTATTGTACGCAAGCCGCCCGTCGTCCATGAGGTAGAAGTCACCGGGGTCGCCCCCCTCCGAGTCCACATGGTACCAGACTATATCTCCACCGTTGTTTACGGCGATGACGGCGCTTATGGGGAATGGGAACCCGCCGAGGGTCAGCTCCACCGAAGAGCCCGACCCCGGCACCCTCAAGAAAGTCCCGGGGAAATTCCCGGGCAGGTCTCCCGTTGAGACCGTCATTGAGGCGCCCGCTATGCCGTCGGAGACGGGCCGGAACTCGTAGGAGGTGGCCTTCTTAAGCCCCACCACCACGACCTCGTGGTCCGTTAGAGCCTCAGAATCGACGGGGGTGGCGAGCCAGACCCCTCCGGAGGACGCCCTGTATTCCACCTTGCTCGAGGCGGGCGACTCCGTCTTCCATGTGGCTATAACCCTTAGAGAGTTATCCCCATCGACGGCGGCGTTGAAGTCATATATCGCGGCATCAGCCGGAAGGGCATTAAGGGGGATAAGGAAAATAAATAGAAGGGCGATGACAAAGGGCCTCGTTACGACCGCCTTCAAACTCGGGAAGACACAGGTCATCTAAGTCCGCTCCTCGCTCCACCCTTTAACGCTTCGGGACAAAAAGGATTTTAGAAAAAAACCGCGCCAGAGGGAAAAATGTGTGGCTTGCAGGAAAGTTTGTATTATAATTAATTTGTAAACTTTTACAATGAATTTTTAACGCATGAACGGCTTACGCGTGGAAAAGCCTTGGCTTTTGCCCTTAAAAGGTTTTTTCCCTCTGCAGGAGGCAGGCGCGGCGAATTGAGAGGCGGCTTTTGCCTGACGAGATTTAGCCATCGGGCACTGCGCCCGATACGTACCTTCAGGGAGTGAGAAACTTTTCGCACCGGGGCCCACACGACCATGAGACGCTTCGCGACCTTTGTCCTTGATACGGCCTTCGGGCTTCTCGGAAGAGCGGCGCACGTGGTCTTCCATCTCTTCGGATGGCGGTTCATAAGCTTTACGGGCAAGCTCTCGGGAGACATCGTCTATCTTCTTAACAGGAGGAAAAGGACTGAAACCGCCGAAGAGATAAGACTGCTCTTCGGCGCCAGGTTCGGCGAGGAGAGGATAAAAGGCATTACGAGACGGAGCTTCGAGAACTACTACAGGAGACAGGTCGAGACGGTATTTTTCGGCAGCCTTGACAGGGAGACCATCGAGAGGATAATCCGCTGCGAGGGCAGGGAAAACCTCGACGGCGCGCTCGAAAAGGGGAAAGGCGTCATACTCCTCCTCTCCCATTTCGGCTCCTTCCTCCTGCCGTTGCCCTATCTCGGCTTCATGGGCTACAGGGTAGACCAGGTCACGGGCAGACAGATACACGCCTCGCTGGCGGGGGAGAGGTTCTGGGAGTGGAGGAAGAGGGAGGCCGAAAAACTGCCCGTCAGGTTCCTCCAGGTCGGCAGGTTTTTAAGGCCCCTTTACCAGGCCCTCGGGAGGAACGAGACGGTGGCCATAGCCTTTGACGGGAGAGACGGCTCGAGGTGGGCCGTGGTGGACTTTTTCGGGAGAAAGGCGCGGTTCTCCACGGGCCCCTTCGAGCTGGCGAGAAGGACCGGGGCGGCTATCATACCGACCTTCGTCGTAAGGGAGGCCGACAACACCCACAGGATCGTCCTCGAGCCCCCTTTCGAGCTCTCGGACGACGAGGACACGGAAAGGGCCCTTGCCGAGGACACCAGGAGGTTCGCCGGAATCTTCTCGCGCTACATAGGGGAATATCCCTGTCATTTCGGCGCCGTATTATATATAATGAAAAAGATGCGCGACTCGGGCATTAAAAAGCCGCTCTTCGTTGAATCCTATGGATATTGTTCTGATAACACCAACACCACCGGACATTAACGCCTTCGGGGTCAGGACAATCTCATCTGTTCTTAAGAAAGAAGGTTTCTCCACCAGGATAATCTTTCTGCCAGGTGGCATAGAACACCTGCGCTTTGACGGCAGCTACGTCTACCGCTATCCTCAAAAGACCCTTGAGCAGATAACGGAGCTCTGCAAGGGCGCCTCCCTCATAGGCCTCTCCTTTTTCAGCCAATATTTTGACAGGGCCGTTCAGATTACGGAACACTTGAAGAAGACCACTCCTGCGCCGGTAATCTGGGGCGGCACCCACCCCACGTGCCGTCCCGAGCAGTCGCTAAAATACTCCGACATGGTATGCATAGGCGAAGGGGAGCGTTCCGTGGTGGAGCTTGCGGGAAGGCTTTCAAGGGGCGAAGACCCCGCCGCCACGAGGGGCTGCTGGTTCAGGACCGAGACGGGGGTGAGGAAAAACGAGCCCGGCGCCATCGTAGAGGACCTCGACGAGCTGCCCTTCGTTGACTACGCCATGGAGGACCATTACGTCTGCGACTGGAGAAGCGGCGACGTTACCCCCCTCGATAAAGAGACTATGAAGGCCCACTTCCTGAGGATGCCCTATTTCCACAAGAAACACCTCTACACCTACAGGACCATGACATCGAGGGGCTGTCCCCACAGGTGCACCTACTGCGCGAGCAGCGCCATGGAGAAGCTCCGGAGAAGGAGCGTGGACAACGTAATGGAGGAGCTCGAGTGGATAACTAAAAAGTTCGACTACGTCGAGCTCATAAGCTTTTTTGACGACACCTTCTTCGCCGCCCCCGTCAGCTATTTCGAGGAGTTCAGGGACAAATACAAGAAAAGGATAGGCCTTCCCTTCCACGCCCAGTGCAGCCCCACGACGATAAGCGAGAGGAAGATGTCGCTCCTCGTGGACTCCGGCCTCTATTACACGGAGATGGGGATACAGACGGGAAGCGACAGGGTGAAGGAGATGTACAAGCGCGTCGTCCCCAACGGCAAGATGATAGAGGCCGCTGGGCTCATAAACAGGTACAGTGGGAGGATGCTCGTCCCCGACTACCACGTGATACTCGACAACCCCTGGGAGACGAAGGAGGACGTAAGAGAGACTCTGGACCTCCTTCTTGCGCTTCCGGGAAAGTTCAATCTCGAGATAGCGTCCCTGATATTCTTCCCCGGCACCGAGCTTAACGAGAGGGCGAGGAAGGAGGGGATATTGAAGGACGAGATAACCGAGGTGTGCAGGAGGCCCTTCACCCACCCGAAGGGCACTTATCTCAACTACCTCATCTATCTCTCGGGTTTTCCCGTGATCCCCCGGGGGCTTTTAAGGTTTCTGTCAGAGGACTTCTTCGTGAACCTCTTCCACAGGCAGACCCCGAAGAGGTTTTACGACTTTCTCTTTTCCATTACCGACAAGGCGAGGATCTCCATAAAGGGGGTTATCGCCCTCTTCACGGGGGACTTCGCCAGGATAGCCAACTACTTCAAACTGGCGAGATAGACACCATGAGAGTTCTGCCGATGACGCCGCTTGCGGGCTTCGTAAAGGGGGCCGCCGGCAAAACAGCCTCCACCCGTCAGGCTCGCCCGGGGAAGAACCTCTTCAGGACAGCGGTGGAGAGGCCTGTTCATAACGGCCTTTAAACTTTCAGCACCTTGGGATTCATGCAATGAAGGTCACGCTCATCTCCCCATACCCGGACATAATGGCTTTCGGGATAAGGACCATCTCCTCCCACTTAAAGGCCCACGGCCACACTACCAGGATAGTGCTCCTTCCGGACCCCTACGGGGACAACCTCGTATTCGGCGCAAAAAGATACGACGAAGGCGTGCTCGATGAGCTTATACCACTGGTAAAGGACTCGGACCTCATAGGTCTTTCGCTCATGACGAACTTTTACGAGGGGGCGGTCCAGATAACCGAAAAATTGAAATCCGCGTTGACGGTCCCCGTCATCTGGGGGGGCATACACCCCACCATAAGGCCCGAGGAGTCCCTCGAGCACGCCGACATTGTCTGCCTGGGAGACGGCGAGGACGCGATCCTCGAGCTCGTGGGGAGGATGGAGAGGGGGGAAAGCTACCTCGACGTAAAGAACCTCTGGTTCAGGAGAGACGGGAGGGTCATAAAAAACCGGCCCAGGAGGCTCGTAAGAGACCTCGACATCTACCCCATGCCCGACTACTCCTGCCAGGACCACCATATCATGCACGAGGGCAGCATACTCCCCCTGAAGGGGGAGCTTTTGAAGCTCTACCTCGAGAGGGGCACCGTATCGGGCTACTTGAAGAATACAGGCTACCAGACGATGACGGGCCGGGGCTGTCCCCATCAGTGCTCATACTGCGTGAACGATACCCTCAAGAGCATGTACAACAACGAGAACTACCTTCGCTGGCGCTCTACGGCCCACGTGATGGACGAGCTCCTCTGGGTCAGGAAAAACCTGCCCTACGTGGGCTTCGTCTGGATATCCGACGACGCCTTCTTCGCCAGGAACAGGAAGAGCCTCGAGGAGTTCTGCACCGAGTACAAGGCGAAGATCGCTCTTCCCTTCTCCTGCCTGGCAAGCCCGGCCACCGTCACCGAGGAGAAGATGGAGATGCTCGTGGACGCCGGGCTCGTCTACCTTCAGATGGGCGTGGAGAGCGGGAGCCGCCATATCCAGGACCTCTTCAACAGGTCCCGGATGAACAACGACAGACTCAAAGAGGCCTTCAGGATAGTGAACAAATACGCCGACAGGATGTACCCCCCGAGCTACGACTTCATCCTCGACGTCCCCTACGAGACGGACCGGGACAAGGTGGATAGCCTGAAACTCATCTCGGAGATCCCGAAACCCTTCAGGCTCCAGCCCTTCTCGCTTGTCCTTTACCCGGGCACCAAGCTCTACGAGATGGCCAGGAGGGACCATCTCATAGAGGACGAGAAAAAACAGATATACGAGAAGAGCTACACCATGCGCGAGCCCAACTACCTGAACCTCCTGATGACGCTCTCCAAGGGCGGGAGGTTCCCGAGCCCCCTTTTAAAGGCGCTCGTAACCCCCCCGACGGTAAACGTGCTCAACAGCAGGGCCCTTAAACCCTTTTTCGCGCTCCTTTACCTGGGCATGAGGAACTCCTACAGGTTCGCCAAGAGAATTTCGGGCAGGGCGTCATGAAGGTGCTTCTCGTACAATCCTGGCTCGGTGGGGCCGAACTACCGATCTTTCCCCTCGGGCTTGCCAGCATTAAGTCCTCCTTAAAGGACCACGACGTAAAGGTCTTCGACCCAAACATCTCACAGAGGCCCTTCGAGGAGCTCGAGGCGGTGCTCCGCTCCTTCAGACCCGAGGTGGTCGGGATCTCTCTGAGGAACATAGACTCCACGAACAAGAGGAAGGTCGTCTTCTACTACGGGTTTCTGAGGGACACCATTAAGAGGATAAAGGAGCTCTCAAAGGCTCGGGTGGTCCTTGGGGGCACGGGTTTCTCCATATACGCAAGGGAGATAATGGAGGACGAGCCGGGCATAGACTTCGGAGTTTACCTCGAGGGCGAAGGCACCTTCGCCCGGCTCCTCGAAAACATCGAGGCCCCCGAAAAGGTCAAATCGCTCTACATAAGGAAGAACGGGCGGGTGGAGTTTACCGGCGGCGGGGGGCCCCTCAAGATGGAAGGGCTCGGTCTCCCCGACTGTGAGGGTTTTGACATCGAAAGCTACAAATCCGCGCCGGACGCCTTCGGGGTCGAGACGAAGCGCGGGTGCGCCCTCGAGTGCATATACTGCATCTACGGATTCCTTAACGGCAAGGGCTACAGGTTGAGGGACCCGGCAAAGGTGGCGGACGAGATAGAGGGCCTGGTGGGGAAATACGGGGTCGAGCGCTTCACCTTCGTGGACTCCGTCTTCAACATACCGAAGAGACACGCTACGGAGATATGCGCCGAGATAATAAGGCGCGGCATCAGGGTCAGATGGTCGGCATGGTTCAACGAAAGAGAGCTGACGGAGGACTTTGCGGAGCTTGCCCGAAAGGCCGGGTGCGACAACTTTATCCTCTCACCCGACGGTTTCTCCGACGGAGTACTCAAAAAGTTGGGGAAAAACATAACCAAAAGGGATATAATACGGGCCGGGAAGATTCTCCAGGGCATGGAAGGCACCGAGGTGAGTTACAACTTCTTCAAAAACCCCCCCGGCCAGAGTTATCCGGCCTTTCTGGCCCTTATTCTCTTCTGCCTCAGAGCGCGCATGCGGATGGGAAAAAGGGTCCACTTCGAGTTCAACTCCATCCGTATCGAACCCCACACGAGGCTCTATGAGACGGCCCTCGAAGAGGGTTTTATCGACAAGGCAGACTCGCTACTCGAGCCGAGGTATTACACGAACCCGGACACCCGGCTCATAGACAGGATTTTTAACCTGGCTTTGAGGCTCAGGGGGAAGTGATCTTTCGGCTATTTCCGCTATTTGGCTATGAAGGCGACGATAAAAAAAATTCTTCTCCTCTTCATGTGGTATCCGCTGAGGATTTCGGTAAGGGTGCTGCCCCCGGGGTTCACGCAGGCCCTCGCCTCCTTGGGCGGCAGGGTCCTTTACCTCATCTCCAAAGACAAGCGCGCCGTCATGGCGGAGGAATTGAGGCTCATAATGCCGGGAAAAACCCATGAGGAGATAGAGGGCATCATAAGGGGGAGCTTCAGGAACTACTGCATATCCGAGATGGAGGTGCTCCTTTACCCGCGCCTCGACAGCTCCGTAATGGAGAGACTGGTAAGGATTGAGGGGAGGGAGAACCTCGACAGGGAGTTGGCGAAAAAAAAGGGCGTCCTGCTCTTCCAGGCCCACTTCGGGGCCTTCCAGATGACGATGCCCGCCATAGGGTACAGGGGCTACAAGATGAGCCAGATAAGCGCCTCGGCCTCGGTATGGAAGAACACCCCGGGTGTCCATGACAGGGCCTCTGATATGAAGGCCCGGTATGAGTATACGCTCCCCGTAAGACACATAGCCGTGGGAGGCAGCATCAGGCCCGCCTTCAGGGCCCTCGAAAGGGGAGAGATAGTGGGCATAACGGTGGACGGAGGAGGGGGGAAAAAGACGGTGCCCGTAAAATTCCTCGGGAGGACGGCG
>DATEAM010000137.1:0-6439 GCA_035288385.1 Thermodesulfobacteriota bacterium | reverse complement strand
GAAAACTTTTTGAAAAAAGTTTTCCCCAAACCCCTTTCAAAAACTTTTTGCTCGCCTTTCAAGCGACTCCGGCGCGGGCGCAAGGCCCCTGCGCGCGAAGTAAAACAATCAGAAGAAAAACAGCCCCACTCTGCCCCACCTGCCAGAAAACAATCCCCGCCTGGACGCGGGGATCATTTTATTTTTTAACAGCTTTATGTGGAGTTGTCAAGAAGTTAGTGCCTGATGCCCATCTCGCCGCCCTCCACGGTGTTCGCGGCTCTCTCCTTTTCCTCGAAGACCGGTTTTCCGCCCTTGAATATCTCGTCCCTGTTGTGGACGCGCAGGGCCTGGACGAGGACCTCGTCCATGTGTTCGACGAGGACGGGCTGGACCTTCTTTATTATCAGCCTCGGTATCTCCTTAAGGTCCTTCTCGTTCTCCTTGGGGATGAGGACCCTGGGGATGGACGCCCTGTGCGCGGCGAGGAGCTTTTCCTTCAAACCCCCTATGGGAAGGACCTTTCCGCGAAGCGTTATCTCGCCCGTCATGGCCACGTCCTTCCTGACGGGAATCCTCGTAAGGGCCGAGGCTATCGCCGTCGCCATGGTTATCCCGGCGGAGGGGCCGTCCTTGGGTATGGCGCCCTCGGGGACGTGGATGTGGACGTCGAGCTTCTGATAAAAATCCTTCTCGAGACCGAGCTCTACGGCGCGGCTCCTTATGTACGTCATAGCCGCCTGAGCGGACTCCTGCATCACGTCGCCGAGCTTGCCGGTGATGGTGAGCTTGCCCTTGCCTGGGACGAGGGCCACCTCGGTGGCGAGGAGCTCCCCGCCGAACTCCGTCCAGGCGAGCCCCGTGGCCACGCCTATCTCGTCCTTTTCCTCGATAGTGCCGTAACTGTACTTTGGCACCCCGAGGAACGTAGAGAGCTTTCGCTTGTCGACCCTTACCAGCTTGTCCCTGCCTTTAAGGAGTATCTCCTTGGCCGCCTTCCTGCAGATGGTGGCTATCTGGCGCTCCAGGCTGCGCACGCCGGCCTCCTTGGTGTACCTCCTTATGATGTTGAGTATGGTGGCCCTGCCGAGCTCCAGGTTCTTCTCCTTAAGACCGTGAGCCCCAAGCTGCTTGGACATCAGGAACCTCTCAACTATGTGGAGCTTCTCGAGCTCCGTGTATCCCGGTATCCTTATTATCTCCATCCTGTCGAGGAGCGGATAGGGGATGCCCGTCATGGAATTCGCCGTGGTTATGAACATTATCTTCGAGAGGTCGTAGTCGCAATCGAGGTAGTGGTCGTTGAAGGTGTGGTTCTGCTCGGGGTCCAGCACCTCGAGGAGGGCAGAGGCCGGGTCTCCCCTGAAGTCATGGCTCATCTTGTCCACCTCGTCGAGGAGGAAGACGGGGTTGTTGGATGTGGCCTTCTTGAGAGACTGTATTATCTTGCCCGGCATGGAGCCTATGTAGGTCCTCCTGTGGCCGCGCACCTCGGCCTCGTCCTTGACCCCTCCGAGGGAAAGCCTTACGAAGGACCGGCCCGTGGCCCTGGCGATGGACTTGGCAAGCGAGGTCTTTCCCACCCCGGGAGGGCCCACGAGACAGAGTATGGGGCCCTTCATCTCCTCGACGAGTCCCCTTACGGCGAGGTATTCTATTATGCGTTCCTTGACCTGCTTCAACCCGTAGTGGTCCTCTTCGAGGACCCTTTCGGCCTCCTTGATGTCCTTATTCTCCTCGGTCACATGGTCCCAGGGAAGGCTCAGCATCCAGTCTATATAGTTCCTCGAAACGGTCGCCTCGGCGCTCATGGGGCTCATGAACTTGAGCTTCTTTATCTCCGACTTTGCCTTCTTCGCGGCCTCCTTGGAGAGCTTCTTCTTCTTGAGCCTATCCTCGAACTCCTGAATCTCGCCCTTCAACTCGTCCTTCTCCCCGAGCTCTTTCTGGATGGCCTTCATCTGCTCGGAGAGGTAGTACTCCTTCTGGGTCTTCTCCATCTGGCGCTTGACCCTCTGGCGTATCTTCTGCTCCACCTGGAGTATCTCTATCTCGCCTTCCATTATGCTGTAGAGGCGCTCGAGGCGCTTCGTGGGGCTCGGTATGGCGAGAAGGGCCTGCTTCTCATCGAGCTTGACCGTAAGGTGCGAGGCTATGGTGTCGGCGAGCCTGCCCGGGTCCTCTATGGAGGTGACGCTCACTATCATCTCCGGCGGGATCCTCTTGTTGTACTTTACGTAGGTCTCGAAGCTCTTGAGCACGGAGCGCACGAGGGCCTCGGTCTCAACGGACTCGTCTATGGCCTCTTCCATCTCCTCGGCCTCAACCACGAAGCACTCCTCCTCGGAGACGTAGCCCTTTATGCTCGCCCTCTTCTTGCCCTCCACAAGGACCTTTACCGTGCCGTCCGGGAGCCTCAAAAGCTGGAGTATCGTGCCCAGGGTGCCCACCTCGTAGATGTCCTTGGGGGCCGGCTCCTCGGTCTTCGCCTTTTTCTGGGCGGCCAGCAGTATCGCCTTGTCCTCTCCCATGGCGCGCTCGAGGGCTTTTATGGACTTATCCCTGCCCACAAAGAGCGGCACCACCATGTAGGGGAATATGATTATGTCCCTTAAGGGTATCAAGGGCACTATCAGTTTATCTTTCTTCAAGCTTCTTGCTCCTTTATCTTCCTTGGAAAAGAGAAGTCCCATCTGAACTCCCTTTTTTTAGTGTAAAACCGCCCGGCCTCAGGCGGTCTCGGCCCTGTTACCGTAGACGATAATGGGCTTCGCCTTGTCGAATATCACTTCCTCGTTTATGATGCACTCTTTTATGTTGGTCTGCGAGGGCAGATCGTACATGGTATCGAGCATGATGTTCTCGAGTATGGCACGCAGTCCCCTCGCCCCGGCCTTGCGCCTCATGGACTCCCTGGCCACGGCGCCCAGCGCACCGTCGGTGAACTTGAGCTTTACGTTCTCGAGCTCGAAGAGCTTCTGGTACTGCTTTATGATGGCGTTCTTCGGCTCGGAGAGTATCTTTATGAGGTCCTTCTCGTCGAGCTCGCTCAACGTGGCCACCACCGGCAGCCTGCCCATGAACTCGGGTATGAGCCCGTAGTGGAGGAAGTCCTGGGGCTCGACCTGGAAGAGCAACTTCTCCAGGTCCGCCTTGGATTGCTTCTTGTCGTCGGCGCGGAAACCGACGGCGCGTTTGCCTATCCTCTGGGAGATGATGCTCTCCAGGCCGTTGAAGGCCCCCCCGCAGACGAAGAGTATGTTGGAGGTGTCGACCTGGAGGAACTCCTGCTGCGGGTGTTTCCTCCCCCCCTTGGGGGGGACGTTCGCCACGGTGCCCTCTATTATCTTAAGGAGCGCCTGCTGCACGCCCTCTCCGGATACGTCTCGGGTGATGGACGGGCTGTCGCTCTTTTTGGAAATCTTGTCTATCTCGTCTATGTAGACTATGCCCTTCTTGCACCTCTCTATATCGTACTCCGCGTTCTGAAGAAGGCTCAGTATTATGTTCTCCACGTCCTCGCCGACGTATCCGGCCTCCGTAAGGGTGGTGGCGTCGGCTATCGTAAAGGGTACGTTCAATATCTTGGCCAGCGTCTGGGCCAGAAGAGTCTTGCCCGAGCCCGTGGGACCCACGAGGAGGATGTTGCTCTTCTGTATCTCCACGTTGCCGAGCGAGACCTTGCTCTCTATCCTCTTATAATGGTTATGGACCGCTACGGCGAGGACCTTCTTGGCGTACTCCTGCCCGATTACGTACTCGTCGAGGATATTCTTTATCTCCCTGGGCTTGGGTATGTGCTGTTCGCGCTTCTTGAACTCCTCTTTCTCGTACTCCTCGGCGATGATGTCGTTGCACAGCTCTATGCACTCATCACAGATATAGACCATGGGTCCGGCAACGAGTTTCTTCACCTCGTCCTGACCCTTGTTGCAGAAAGAGCACGTCAGGTATCCGTTCCCGTGTTTGTTTGTCGACATCTATCTCCTCCAGGTATTTGATTTGCCAGCCCGGCATTTGATTTGCCAGCCGGCCCTCCTCTTCATGGCCCAGGGAGGCCGACAGGCGGGAAAGACACCCGGTTGTCATTCACCTGATTTTTCCAACGAAAGCCGCTTCTCTATCACACTGTCAATTATACCATATTCTCTCGCCTGCTGACCAGTCATATAAAAATCGCGTTCCGTGTCCCTGTATACCTTGTCCAGGGGCTGGCCCGTGTGCTTGACCATTATCTGGGTAAGCTCTTCCCTTATCCTCAATATCTCTCTGGCCTGGATATCGATGTCGGTAGCCTGGCCCTGAGCCCCGCCAAGGGGCTGGTGAATGAGTATCCGGGAGTTGGGCAGGGCGAACCTCTTGCCCTCTTCCCCTCCGGCAAGGAGAAGCGCGCCCATGCTCGCGGCCTGGCCTATGCATATCGTGGAGACGGCGGGTTTCACGTACTGCATGGTGTCGTAGATGGCGAGCCCGGCGCTTACCAGCCCCCCCGGGGAGTTTATGTAAAGGTGTACGTCCTTTTCCGGGTCCTCGCTCTCGAGAAAGAGCATCTGGGCTATTATGAGGTTGGCCATGTTGTCGTCTATGGTGCTGCCAAGGAAAATAATCCTGTCCTTCAGGAGCCTCGAGAATATGTCGTAGGCCCTCTCGCCTCTGCCGGTCTGTTCTATCACTATGGGGACGAGCATCTCTCCTCCAGTATTCGGGTTATTACGGCTTTATGATCCGGGAGGCCGGCTTACTCTCTCCCAATATGATGTCAAAGACCTTCTCGTGCTTGAGTCCGTCCTTTATGACCTCCAGAGACCCCTCGGCCTCTATCCTGCGCATAAGGGCCTCGAAGGGCACGCCCCTCATGGCGGCGAGGTCCTTTACGGACTTCTCCGTCTCCTCCTGCGATATCTCGACATGTTCCTTCTTGACTATGGAGTCGAGTATTATGTCCTCCTTTACCCTCCTCAGCGCCACATCTTTGTACTTGGTCTTGAGCTCTTCGGCGCCGAGGCCCTGGTCCCCGGGGGCAATTATTCCGAGCCTCATGTTGTCGACGACGCTGTTCAATATCATCGCGAGGTAGCTCGATACAAGGGAGTCCGGCACCTCGAAGGGATGGGCCTCTATGAGCTTGTCGAGGACCTGGTTTTTAAGCATCTCCTTCTGTCTCGCCTCCTTGCTCTTTTTTATCTCCCCCGAGACCTTTTCCCTGAGTTTTTCGAGGCTGTCGCACTCAAGGTCCTTGGCGAACTCGTCGTCTATCTCGGGGAAGACCTTCTCCTTTACGGACTTTACGTTAATCCTGAACAGGGCATCCCTGCCGGCGAGCTTGCGTTCGCTGTAGTTTTTGGGAAAGGTGATGGTAAACTCCTTCTTATCGCCCTTCCTGGTCCCCTCCACGGCCTTGTCGAGCCCGGGCAGGAGGGTCTTCCTGCCTATTACGACGGCATAGTCCTGGGACTTGACTCCCTTGATGGGCTTGCCGTCGCGGGAGGCCTCGAAGTCGATGTTTACGAGGTCACCTTCCTTCGAGGGCCTCTCCACCTCCTTGAACTGGAAGTGGTTCTGCTGGAGCCCCTTGATGCCTTTGTCCACCTCCTCGTCGGTGACCTCGATATCCTCTCCCTCAAGCTCGATGCCCATGTAGCCGTCGACCTCGATGGTGGGGGTTATCTCGAAGGTGGCGGAGTAGGCAAAATCAGCCCCCTCGTCGAGCTTATCCGTCATTACATGGAGCTCCGGCCTTACTATGGGGGAGAAGTTCTTCTCCCCGAGGGCGTGGGAGTAGGACACCTCCACGAGCCTGGCGGCCACCTCGTGGCCCACGTCCTCGCCGAACCTGGCCTTCAGGACGCTTACGGGCACGGAACCCTTTCTGAACCCCGATATGGCCGTCGTGGCCCTGAGCTTCTTGTAAGCGGAGTTGAACTCCTCGGCCACAAGGCCCTTTGACACGGTGATGTTAAGTTTTTTCTTTACGGGACTTAAGTCCTCCACCTCGATCTTGATGCTTTCTGCGATGTTCTCCATTTCACCTTTCCCTTATGGTATTTTTTTTCAGACCTTATGGTGCGAGAGGGGGGAATCGAACCCCCATGGTTTCCCACCAGACCCTAAATCTGGCGCGTCTGCCTGTTCCGCCACTCTCGCCGCCTGCGGGTGCTTATATTAAGGAAGAGCTTCCTTCCCTCCCCCCGGCCCCCCCTCCCCCCCTTCCCCCCGTCCGAGGAAAAGTGCCTTTCCGCAAAGGGCGGGAGAAAAAACCCGGGGCGGAGATGAGAAAAACCTTTAAAAAGGCCCGAAAGACCGAAAACTTCAATTATACATTATAGTTATTTAACCTGCGCCTTTCAATGAAAAAAGGCCATCCCCTTGATGACCGGGGGGGCTGGGGGGCCGGGGGGCCGTGGGGGCCTGGGGGGCCGTGGAGGCCGTGGAGGCCTGGGGGGCCGTGGGGGCCTGGGGG